>JAAXOC010000051.1 GCA_014237145.1 ANME-2 cluster archaeon | reverse complement strand
AGTTCTGCTGCCGGAAGGGTAACAGAAAAAGAAGCTTCAAGCCAGGAAGCACTGCAGGCAGCATACGACAGCGGTATCCTGGAAGGGATCATACCCAGGCGCGACACTGCCCTTATCATTGTACAGGTGCCTGAACTCGAACAGCCGGGAGCTATTGCCGTTGATATGGAAAAAGCCATTGATTTCGTTGACCGGCCCCCGGGTGTGGCAGTGGAAGCCTCGGGCGGGCCCATGCTTGACTACCAGCTTGGGATGATCATGGGTATGAGCATGGGCATGATGTTCGGTGTGGCACTAATATTAATGATCACAATATTGTACATATTTTTCAGGACAATTGTCAGGGGAAGGTATCTGCCGTTTTTGCCACTCATGGCAGTCACCATTGCACTGGCTATGGCCTTCGGTCTCATGGGTGTGCTGGAAATACCCATGTCCATGATACTGACAGGATTTTTAAGTGTCTTGATAGGACTGGGTATCGATTACGGCATCCAGGTCATGACCAGGTACGAAGAAGAACGCTCAAAAGGACTGGGTGTGGATGAGGCCATCGAGGTCTCCATCACCCGCATGGGTAAGGCTGTGGGACTTGCCATTGTCACCACCCTTGTTGGCTTTAGCAGTATGTATTTCGCCAATATTCCAGACCTGGAATATTTCGGCATGGCCATATCCATAGGGCTTGTCCTGTCATATATTACTGCAATCTGGTTCATCCCTGCTGTCTTGAAACTGGTAGATAAAGGCAGTTCAGGGTACCAAAAACCTGCCCCAAATGCACTGGACAGGATTCTTAGATATACTGCCCGTAATTCTACAAAGCATCCTATATTTATCCTGCTGCTCGTTATCGGCGTGACCTTTTCAAGTGCAGCAATGTATCCAAAGGTGGATACACTTACAGATTTCTATCAATATTTCCCCCAGGATATCCAGGCCATAAGGTTCATGGAGGAAATGCGAGACCTGACAGGCGGTACCGATACTATTTCCCTTGTAATAAGGTCTGACGATATCACCTCCAGAAAAACATTGCAGGAAATGCTTACCCTATCCGATTATTTACAGGCACATGAACCTGCTGTGCAGCATACAGGCAGTCTGGCCTCAGTTCTGTCAGACGGGGACAGCCTGCCTGATAACCAGGATATTTTGCACCTGATAGATGAAATGGACCCTGCCAAGAGGCGAAAGCTGGTAAATTATCCGTATGCTACCCTCGGGGTCATCGACCTGACAGTGGAACACCTGGATGGAAAAAGACTGGATGATGCCCTTAATAATATTCACTCTTCTATAGAATTTATACAACCGGATATGGATATTACCATAACAGGAGAACCGTTACTGAACAATGAGATCGGCCATACCATGACCGACGGCCAGATACGTATGACTCTTCTTAGTTTTGTGTTTGTATTCCTGGCCATGTTCCTGATATTTGGGTCAGTAGTAAGGGCGCTTATCCCGATGGCCCCTATAATCGTGGTGATAGCCATAAGCGGAGCCCTGATGTGGATACTGGGCATCCCCCAGACCACCCTCAGTATCAGTACCAACAGTATCATCCTGGGCCTGGGAGTGGACTATTCCATCCATATCATGCACCGCTATAAGGAAGAAAGGGAAAACGGGGCCGAACCACGGGATGCTATCCAAACCACTATCTCACGGATAGGTAAGGCCATCGTGACCTCCGGACTGACTACATCAGGCGGGTTTGCCGCCATGATGCTGTCACCCTTCCCGCTGATGGTATGGTTCGGTATTATTGCATTCTCATCCATCCTGATGATATTGTTGTTGACCCTGACGCTGCTGCCAGCCCTGTTGATCTTACTTGACAGACCGGGGGTTAATTATTTGAATTACAGGATTTCATCAGACGATAATATTTTATGATGAGATGTTGATATTACATGTTGGTATATCATGTCATTCAAAAATGTACAGGTAAAACTGGAAGATTATGAATATTCAAGGCTGAAAAAAGTGGCTGATGAGAAACATCTCACATTAAAGGATGCTGTCAGGGAGGCTGTATTGTTCTGGGTAAGGAGTAAGTCAGGGCTTGACAAGGATGACCCTTTCTTCAAGACATCAGGGATGTTCTCAAGTGATGAGCAACTATCAGAGAAACATGACCGGATATACGAGGTATGAGGTGTGCTTTTCATAGACACTTCTGCATTTCTGGCACTGGCAAATGACAGGGATAGCTACTACAAAGCAGCCCAGAGCTTCCTGATGGATATGCAAAATGGAAAATTTAGGCCAACAAGGCTTATCACCTCAGATTATATCGTAGATGAAACTTTGACCAGGATCAGGTTCAAGGTGGGACATGCCCAGGCTGTCAACTGGGGGCAAAATATCCACAGTTCGAAAATTATTGAGTTGCGGAGAGTTGATGAAAGTGTCTATGAAGATGCACTGGTCATCTTTGAGAAAAATAATGACAAGCAATTGAGCTTTACCGATTGTACCAGTTTTGCATTGATGAAAAGCATGGGCATTAATGATGCTTTTACTTTTGATGAAGATTTCAGGAAAATGGGATTTAATATTATGCCAGAATAATTGAATATGTAAGAGCAAATATTATTACAAATATAACGAACAGCACGAGGAACGAACAGGATGAGGACAACTATATGAGTGAAAATTTAACTAAAGTTATAATAATGGGGGCGGCAGGTCGTGATTTCCATAATTTCAATGTATGTTTCAGGGACAATCCTGCCTACCATGTGGCAGCGTTCACTGCCACCCAGATACCAGATATAGAGGGCAGGACATATCCAGCCGTACTTGCAGGCGACCTGTATCCTGACGGCATTCCCATATACCCGGAAGCTGAGCTTATTGACCTGATACATTCGCACTCCATTGACCAGGTAGTATTCGCCTATAGTGATGTGCCGTATCATTATGTTATGTCCAAAGACGCAATGGTCAATGCCGCTGGTGCTGATTTTATTATGCAGGGACCCGATTCCACCCAGATAACGAGCAGCAAACCTGTGATATCGGTATGTGCAGTGCGTACAGGCAGCGGTAAGACCTCTGTGAGTAAAAAAGTATGCCAGATACTGCGAAAGCTGGGTAAGACCTCGGCTGTAGTAAGACACCCAATGCCATACGGGGACCTGGTAAAACAGGCAGTGCAGTGTTTTTCATGTTACGAGGACCTGGATGCCATGGGTACTACCATAGAAGAGAGGGAGGAATATGAGACCCATATAGATGCGGGCTGTACTGTGTTTGCAGGTGTGGATTATGAAAAGATACTGCAAAGAGCCGAAGCAGAGGCAGATATCGTGGTATGGGACGGTGGTAATAATGATTTTTCGTTCTTTAAACCTGACCTGAGCATTGTGGTGGCAGATCCGCACCGGGCCGGGGACGGGCTTACATATTACCCTGGAGAGATCAACCTGCGAATGGCTGATGTGGTGTTGATCAATAAGCAGGATACTGCGGAACTGGAAAAGATCGAGCAGGTGCGCCGAAATATTTTGGAGGTCAACCCGGGCGCCAGGATAATTGACTCGGCTTCGCCTGTCACGGTGGAGCACCCTGAGATGATAAGAGGAAAACGGGTGCTGGTGGTGGAGGACGGACCTACCCTGACCCATGGCGGCATGAAATACGGTGCAGGCACCATCGGGGCCAACAAGGCAGGGGCAAGGGAGATCGTTGACCCACGACCGTATACTGTGGGTTCCATCACAGAGACCTTCAATAAATATCCTGATACTGGGGCGCTGCTGCCTGCTATGGGTTACAGCCCCCAGCAGGTCAGGGACCTGGAGGAAACTATCAACCGGGTGGATTGCGATGCTGTGGTCATAGGCACTCCCATCGACCTGACACGGGAGATCAGCATCAATAAACCGGCTACCAGGGTGCGATATGAGATAAAGGAGATCGGGGAGATTACCCTGGAAACCGTAATAGATGAATTCCTCAGGGTGGGTGCTTGAGTCTTATTGTGGCTGCACTTGGCGGTAATGCCATTATCAGGCCCGGGCAGAAAGGTACAATTCAGGAGCAGTTCGATAATACTTTTGAATCCATGGGACATATAGCCCACCTGGTGCGTGCGGGCCACAGGGTGGTGCTGACCCACGGGAACGGGCCCCAGGTGGGTTTTATTATGGTACAGGTGGAGGCAGCCAGGGGTAAGGCGCCGTATATGCCTCTGAATGTGGATGTGGCCCAGTCCCAGGGGAGCATGGGATATATGATAGCGCAGAGCCTGATTAACCAGTTGAAGGACCATCATCTTGATATCAGGGTGGCGCCGGTTGTGACGCAGGTGCTGGTGGACCCGGATGACCCTGCGTTTGAACATCCCACCAAGCCTGTCGGGCCTTTTTACAGCAGGGTGGAGGCTGATGAGTTTGAGCGGTGCGGTCACATTGTGGTGGAGGACAGCGGGCGTGGCTGGCGGCGTGTGGTGGCCTCGCCTGTGCCTGTGGATATTGTTGAAGCGGAAGTGATCAGGGAACTGGTGGCGGACGGCGTTATTGTGGTTGCCTGCGGGGGCGGGGGCATACCTGTGGTTGAGGAGGATGGTGACCTGAAGGGTGTGGATGCTGTGATCGATAAGGACCTGGCTTCCAGTTTGCTGGCAGCAGTGATCGGGGCGGATGTGGTGATGTTCCTGACGACTGTGGATAAGGTTTCGCTGAACTATAATACACCAGGCCAGGTGGAACTGGACAGGTTGACTGTGGAGGAGGCACGGGTCTACCTTGCAGAAGGGCAGTTCCCGCCCGGGAGTATGGGTCCTAAGATTCAGGCGGCTGTGGAGTTTGTGGAGCAGGGCGGGGAGCGGGCGGTTGTGTGCAGGTCTGAGGGTGTGGTGGAAGCGCTGGAGGGGAGAGGGGGGACTGTGGTTGAGGGGTAAATCTCATCGTACAATAGAGGAGCATAAAAGATGATAATCCTAAAAAAACGCTATATACAGGCCTGTGATATTTGTCCAGGGTATACTAGTGACTACAAGATTGAGGGACTTATACTCGGTTAAAAAATAAAATATTTCCAACAATTTTCAGTCAAATTAAGGTTGAAAGGTAATAAATCATAAATTGAAATATCGGAATAAAAAATAAATGGCTCTCTTGTCAGCGTAATGTTCCTTCTATTTGACATTTTGCACAAATATGTAATTGATGGTTGTCCAGAATTCTCCAAACATTTCACCCGAGTTTTTTTTGAGGTAACCATTCACAAATCGAGAAACTTCCCCATCATCCAAGTCATTATCCAAAAATGGCTCAATTGCTTTATTGCGAAAGTCGTTCAATAATCCAATATCTAACTTCAGTTTTTCAATTGTCTTTGTTGCTGCAGCATCGAATTCATCGGCAGGTTGGATTTTGCCATCTGCAGTATAGGCAAAGCGTCCCTCAGAATTCGAATCTAACGGCGAAATAAGAAGGTCTTTATCAAACCAAGTGCCTTTTGAAATCCCACAATGTCGAGGTTCTCCCTTTTTCAATTGATCTTGGCAGGAACACAACATATTGGTGTAATTTAAAGTATCGACAGAGTTGTTGCTTTGAGGATTGAAATGCTCAATATGGGAATCATCATTGGTCAAACGACGTTCGCAGTAGCAACAAATATATCCTTGTTCCTTCATGAGAGAATCTTTTACTTCTTTCTTTTCTGGATTTACCAAGTCATCATAGGTTTTCTTCCATTCATAATCGTCAAGTGCCTTCCATTCATCAAAAAGGGGGGTATCCTGAACTTTAACAATATGCTTCATTTGCCGATCAGCTCTCTGCGTTTCATTAGGACTTCTGCTTTCACCAATTCAGGATCAGCTCCAATTTTTAGCTTCAACTTAGCAATCTTTTTTTGTGCATCTTCCTTATTTCCTGTGTCGATAGTTTTAAAAATACTGTCCAGTTCAGAAGCGACTTCTTCAGGCCGTGTTGTTTTCAGACCCATAAGATCTTCAAGTACCCGATCCACGTTTTTACCATATGACTCGTTTGGCTTATCCACCACAATGCCTAAATCCGTTTGTTTGAGAAGGAATAGACACTCTGGCTGCACATGGGTGATGACATGCGGCGAATGGGTGGATATTATAAATTGGCAATTAGGAAAAACATCCAACAACTTAGGTACAATCATCCGTTGCCATTTCGGATGCAGGTGCAGGTCGATTTCATCAATGAGAACAATGCCTGAACCTTCCAGCGGTTTAGTGGAATCAGGGTTTGCAATTGCCATTCGTCTTGCCAGATCCCCAATCATTGCTATTAAATTCAGTTCTCCACCAGAAAGTTGATTCACTGTTAAACGTTTGCCATTTTTCTCAACCTCCATTCGCAGAGGACTTCTTCGAACGGTGATATTAGAGAAATCGGGTAAAATTTTCGATAATGCATTCCGAACCGCTTCCAACTGTGGGTCAAGGAACTGAGAATCAGTTGGTTTGATAGGCACATTCGGATATTCTCGACTATATCCTCTTTCAAAGTCATTTATTTTCTTGATTCGCTCAAAAAAAGTCTCAAAATCCTGAAATTCCCTATACATTTCGTTTTCAAGGTCTTCCCTTACTCTGAACCACTCAAAAAAAGTTCTGAAATTTGCACCGGTGGTCAACGCATTGTCATAAGCTGTAAGCAGGTCAAAGCTATGTTGTCCACGTATCCGTAATGGAATATCCAACACAGCACGATTCACAGGGTAATAGACAAACAACGGAATATTAACTTTTTCCGAAGTTTCAGAAATCTGCTTTTGAATTGCTGTGACATAATCCTTTAGGTCATGTAGGTTGCTTTTGTCTTCTGAAGCTGCATGCCCTTTTCGGTTTTTCGCTAATTTCCACTCTATCGTTTTGCTATCGATTTCACTGGATAACTTAATGGATGAAGAAGATTTACCATTAGTAATATCATTTTCAGTAATTGGTCTGCCAGATGCACCTGGACGAATAATTCTACTAGCCGGCCATGAGAGCATGATAGCAATAGCATCCAGAACAGTTGACTTTCCAGAGCCGTTCACGCCAACAAAAACGTTAAGTTTCGGATTTAACTCTAGGGAAAGAGCTTGAGCATCCCGGAAGTTTGTCAAATTTAACTTTACAACTTTCATAACTATCATCGTTCCTGCATATTAGTGAACATCAGGTATCACTCAACTACAATCCGCCCCGTCTGCTGCTTTAAGAGATTGCTTCACTTTGTTTTGAATCAGCTTACTATATTTACCTTTAACTGTTATAAATTATAGGTCAAATACTTTTTATAATTATTTATAACTATGCTAACTGAATAGTCAATTTTTTTTTATTCTTGAGCATCCTCTCAATGTCCCGGATTTGAGCGTAGCGAAATCCAGGTCGTTGACGAAAACCCCATCTTCAACCCACCTACAACACTCAAAAACATTAAACCTAATAACGCCCAATATGCCATTATGCATAAAATTGCCAAAATAGATGATTTGGGAGAATTTCAATCCCTGCCAAAATGAGGGAAGCTCTCTGCCTGAACGAATCCACAGCAGTATACATAATAGACAGGAACGACGAACTCATCATACGCCCAATGCATACCAAAACTCCTGATGCTGTAAAGAAAATCTCTAAGATGAACCTCCCGGTAGACGATTGGGAGACCATGGAACAAGAGATAGAATCAGGTGCTGTCAGTGGATGAATATTTCATTGACACAAATATCTTCATGTATGCCGCTGGCAAACACCATGAATTCAAAGAGCCCTGTGTTGACATCCTATCTAGTATCCAGTCAGGAGAATTGAAGGCAGCCATTGATACAGAAGTGTTTCAGGAAATTATATACAGGTATCACCACATCAATCTTCCAGACAAGGGAGCAGACCTGGCATGGAGCATGATGGACCTGGGACTCAACGTGCTGCCTGTTACCAAAAAGGAGATTGAGATATCGCTGTACTTTTACCAACAATACCGGGCTAAAGGTGTGTTATCAAGGGATATCATCCATGCTGCCACAATGGTACAAAACGGGCTTGAGACAATCGTAAGTGTGGATAGACATTTTGATATTATCGAAGAAGTCCAACGAATGGCTCCATCTGATTTAATCTAATGTATTTCCTCCACTACTGATTTTTCACCGACAATTTTTCAACCGTTCAGGCTCAAAATACCAAAAATACAAACAGCGACAGAATCACAACAGTAACCAGATTCAACCACAAGCCAGCCCTGGCCATCCGGGGAATGATAACATAGCCTGACCCGAACAATCGTTTTGGGGGGAGTAGCCATCAACATTATGAATGCATTGATGAAATATTCCCTAAATACTTTATGCCATAATACCATAATGGTATATTATGGAAATTGTGAACATAGACAAAGCTGGCAGGATTGTAATTCCAAGCGCAATACGTAAGAAAATGAAGCTAAACAAAGGCTCCAAGTTACTCATAGCAGATGTTGAAAATGACCTTTTAATTATCAAAAAAATAAACATTGAAGAATTGGCGAAACAGCTTGAGAAAGACTTTAAAAATATAGACATTGATACCATAGTAGATAAGGTGCAAAGTGATATCAAAAAGAAAATCAAGAAAAAACATCCGTCAGTTTTTGGTTGATACAAATCTATTTATCGCAGCCGTTAAGAATACCAAAAAGGAAACAAAATCACTGAGATTACTTTTAGAACTGATTAATGATACAAATGTTATACTCATTGGTAATGAATTCTTGATTATGGAAATGGAAAAGTATGCAAAAGTCTTTGAGTCTGACAGTGGAAAAGTAATTATTCATAAATTAATAGACAAAATGAAGGTCGTAGATGTAGATGAAAAGTTTTTGCATATCTGCAAACCGTATTTTCCAGAAGATGAGTTAATAGATATCTATCACGCTGCAACCTGCCTTCAAGATGGTGCGATTTTAATCACTAATGACAAGCATTTTGATAAAATCAATACTGATAAAATTATAGAAGTTTGGAGCATAAGCAAAACTATTGAAGAATTTGAAATCTAAGAAGAAGTAATCATGTCCATCGAATTTTCTCTCTATGAAAAAAAGCTAATTAATGAAATTAAAGAGATAGCACAGGAATATCTACCGAATCTACTTGAGATTGTGCGGTTATTTCGTGAGAGTGTAGTGTTAAAGCCAGCAGAAGTCAGCTTCCACCAGGGTTGGAAAGAAGCGAAAGCAGGTGACACACGACCGGTGTCTGAATTATGGGATGGCATTGATGCCGAATGAGTCACCCGAACCAGTGCAAGTTGAGTTCACTCGAGAATATAAACGTAATCTACGGGCGCTTTTTTAAAAATATCGACATATTCGCTCTGACGTCCAGCCAGTGATCGACCAACTTCAAGCAGGTGAAGTCATGGGCGACCAAGTGTCTGGAACGCACTACATAAGCCCAAGGGGGGTCATCCATGAAAAAGAAATTTGATGCAGTAGAATTTCAGCGAAAAGTTCGTAAAGAGTTGGGTGGAAAGTATTTATCCAACCGTGAAGCGTTTCTCTGTGAACTTGAAGAAAAATATGGCGATTTGCAAAGAAAAAAGATTAGCGCGCACATCGGATAACATGATTTTAGCAGTAGCAACCGTTGCCAAATAGAACTTAGTAAGTTAATTGTATAAGAAGCCCGCCGCTACCTTGCAGAAGGGCAGTTCCCGCCCGGGAGCATGGGTCCTTAGACTCTGGCGGCTGTGGAGTTCGTGGAGCAGGGCGGGGCGCGGGCGGTTGTGTGCAGGCCCGAGGGTGTGGTGGAAGCGCTGGAGGGGAGAGGGGGGACTGTGGTTGCTAGGTAGTTGGTAGGGCGGTTAATCTGAGTCATGTGTATATAGTTGTGAAATGCTGGTGAAAATATTCCGTAAGTTATATATCAAAGATGATCAGAGGTAGAAGTAACAGGGTGCTCAGGAAGGAGTTTCCATATTTAAAGGATGCTGTGGTGATTATCTCAGGGCTTCAAATTGGTACTGTAGCTCTGTGGGAACTGGTTGGATTGTAGTGGAGAAATAAATCTCGTTATATAAATCATATGAGCATAACAGTAGGTAAATACGGAAAAATCGCCATACGTAGGCCTTGGACATTTGTTCGGGGTATACCGGTGACTGCAGGAGGTTTTTGGTGATCTCAATGGAAGATTGGATAACAATCAGTTTTTCAGAAACTTATCACAATAAAAATATATTTTAACATCAATGGCGCAGTCCCTGCCGCACCCAATAATACCCCAGGCCGCCGCCTGCATATAGTATTTTCCATCCCCCCTTCACATGTATAGTTTATGTCCTGACCCCTGTCCTTCTCACATCTATCCTCACAGGTATGCGCCGGGTAAGCGCTTCGATATGGCTGATCAC
>JAAXOC010000050.1 GCA_014237145.1 ANME-2 cluster archaeon | reverse complement strand
TATCAGCTTTTGATGGATCAACTGAGTGGTACTTTACATCTTTATACCAGATATTACCAGAACTGGTACGGGTTGTATAAACTGCATCTCCTCCTCCCACAACTCCATCTCCTTTGAAATATAATGTAAGATATTCGGTTGAACGAAGTTCAGAATAATCTCTGGATATTGTAACTGTTTTACCCGATTTGATCGAGAGAATATTCCCCCTGAGTTCAAGCTCGGCAGCATATCCCGGAGTGCTGACCACACCCAAATCCTGGTCTGAGAAAGGACTAAACACGATATCGTCCCACCATACCAGTACTTCATCAGAACCCACCTGCAGTTCCTGCACCCGCATTTCAAGCCGGTTGTTCCTGGACAACATAACCGGGACCTCAACATGCTGCCAACCCTCATCTCCTGCAATATCATCTTCCCATACCACCCTGTCATTAAGCAACACCTGCTTTTTATGATAACCGGGCCTGTTGGATCTGATAGAATCCTTCACATCAAATGTCAGCATCACAAGACCGTTTGGTGAATCTTTGATATATTGATGGATCGCTCCAAAATCCCCTGCAGTTGAGTAATCTTTCGGAACCAGCCGCATCTCATACGAAAGCACTGGTGAATGTGATGTATAATCTGTATAATTCCCGGTATAATTGACCCCAGTGAAATACCATACTGATGAATATTCCATGTCGCTGTTAAGAATTTCAGGAGGCGTGATAACATATCCAAGTGCAGTAGCAAGATCATCATAATCTATTGAAGATGATACCAGCACCTCATCGCTGCGGTAAGGCTTTTCATCCCATTCCTTATACAATACAGCTTCAAGTTTGATGTTCGGACCGACCGCTTCAGGAATAAAAGTAATATCCCCTATCCAATCTTCACGACCGGCAAGCCATAACCTCTGGTTACTGATCGGGATATTGTCCATCCTGATCTCAAGGTTGTACTCAGTATGATCTGGTTCATAATTTTCTACTACCACAGTGATATCTGCAGGCACTCCCAGGGTTAAATTCGAATTCCAGTCACGGATGCTCACATCAGTGAGGGTCCTAAACTCGATATCATCCCACCAGACCTTCATACTCTGGTTCTCAAGGTTCTTTTGTGCATATACCCTCAGCATTACACGATTAGTTTCAGACAGCCTTACCAGGGACTCAACATGCTGCCACCCCTCATCACCGGCCGTATCATCCTCCCAGACAACCCTATCATTGAACAGCATTTGCTTCAGGTAATTTCCTTCTGTGTTGGAAGTAATAGAATCTTTGACATTAAATGTCAGTATTGCCAGTCCTTTCTGTGTAGCACTTATATCCTGATACACTGAACCGAAATACCCGCTCCTTACATGTTGTCCAGGTTCACTACCTGAAATATCAATCTCATACGAGTGAGATTTTGATACAAAAGTATGATTACTATAATTCCCTGTAAAAAAATCTCTTCCTGAAAATATCCAGCCACCTTCTCCTTCCATATTTCCATTGATGAGCTGGGGAACGAATATCAGGTAACTTTCAATACCACCCGGATCATCAGGATCAAATATCGTATTGACCCATAGGTGTACTGAACGATAATTCGCCCCCTCTCCATCTTTGGATAACAGAAATTCCAGTTTTATCTTCTGGCCCATGACATCAGGTATGTATGTTACATTCTCTTCCCATTTATCATTATGATCAAGTTTGATTTCCTTTTCTGTCAGAACCACTCCATCAAGCACCACCTGCAAGGTATAGTTAACAGGTGCATGTTCATAATTCTCAATTCCTACTATAGTAGTAGCTGGCTCACCAAAGGATAAATTCGTCTGGTAACCTTCCGCTTTCCCACCAGGTCCAAGTATATACAGGGCCGTGAATTTCTCTTCCTCAAAAGTGAGCTTTGCATAGATAAGCATCCCGCTTGCAATGATGATCGACCCGACCATTGCTATGATCAGTGCTTTCTCGATATCGGTCATCTTTTCTTTTGTCTTCAATGATTCAATAAATGTTTTGACATCAGGTACAAAACGCTGCTCATGAGGCAGCCGCTTTCTCATGAAGTATGTAATTATCACAAAGAAAAGGATTATTAACGTTAGTGAGACTACGATGGATGTGGGCCTGAAGCGCCAGACTGTTATACTAATCGCAAAACCGTCAAAGACCGTTATAGCAATACTAAGGCCCACGCTCATGGTGAAACGTTCAATCACACTGATATCCCGTCCTGGGAACATTGCCGCTATGAACACATATCCTGGTAGGAACAACAAGAGTACCAGTGCAAGCGGGATTCTGAGAAAAGTTTCGCTAAAGGGTGGAATAAGTATGAACAGAATAGCTAAAAAATTAGTTAGAAGAACTAAATACAGGTCTGACCATGGTGATTGAAACAATGATTGAAGCAGTGTTTTTTTCATTCTATCACAAACCTGTTACTAGTTACTAGTTACTAATATCGTCTTGATCAATATATCTTAGCTCAATTTGTTTTTGAATATCAGGTACATCATACTGTGTGTGATAATCAGCATACCCATATAAGCTCCTGTGATCATGAAGGAATCCATTGCTCTGAAATCCTTATTGTAGATTGTATAAACCACGATAATCCCAAACAGGATCAGCATATGGGTGATGGTGCTGTACAGCAGTGTTTTTTTCCATCGCGTGATGCTCTCATATTTGTCAACGATTTTTTCATTCATCACGGTTGCATATTCCAATAGCTTCATACTTGCCGACCTGCCATTTGTCTGGTACGTATGGCTTCTATTCGCTCATCCAGACCAGGGTGTGTATTGAAAAGTGTATAAAAATCATCATCGATATCATTGCTTTGGGACAGGGGATCGATAATGTTCAGCAGTCCATGTGCAGGATTTATCTCCTCATGTCTGGTCTCACTGAAATGTCTCCCCATCTTTTCAAGCATTTTGATATATACTTCTGGTTCTTTGTATATTTCCACTGCTGTTGCGTCTGCAATATATTCCCTGCTTGCCGGTGTTGTCAGCAGTACTAATGAAGCTGCAGGCGGGGCAACAAGTGCCATGGCAAGAAATTTAATGATCCTGGGTGCAGGGTCATTTTCCTGGCCAAAGCCTGTGAGTAGTGCACCCCACAGCGCAACGGTGGCAAACATCGTCAATATACCTGCCACAAATGCTACCAGGGTTTGCCTGTGTATCTGGTTTAGCTTTATGTGTGACATCTCATGGATTAGCACACATGTTAATTCCTCTGAAGACAGGATATCCAATAATTTATCAGTGAATATAATTGAAGCTGAATTGCAGTCACGTCCAACCGTGAATATTAATGGAATATTTTTATTTGATAAATAGAACCGGGGGACTGGAATATTTACGATATCTGCAAATTCTTCGATAGTAGCCATGAAATCAGGAGAATCTTCTTTCGTTACTTCCCTGCTGCTGTAGAGTTTTACAATAATAAAAGCCGGCAGATAATATAAACAACCTGCAGCAATCCCGGAAATAATAAGACCTGCAATTGCACCATAGATTGCACCTGAAGCATCATTAATAAAATAACCTGCAACTCCGCCTATGCTGCAGATGACCAGTGCCATTCCAATAAAGAATAGATATATTTTTTGTTTATCTTGCATGATTTGGGGTAATCCAATTCCTGCCCTGATTTCCAGGGAATCTATTTTCATTGTGGGGGGTGACTGTTCTTATCTCCCCTCCCGATTCCTTTGTATACAAATCCTTCGCTGATAAATTCATCGGGATTTATAACATTCCGCCCATCTACGATTACCGGATGTTCCTGCCCCATTAACCTTTCCAACACTCTGGCATCAAGTTTGAAATACTCATTATGTCCTGTCAATATTGCCACCACATCAGCACCCTTCACAACATCGGATAACTCATGGGAAATATCCACACCAGGATAATCCATCACATGGGGATCATGAACATCCACCATGCACCCGGAATCTATCAACTGGTCCCTGTACGGCTCGGACGGCGGGTTCCTTGCATCATCCGAATTACTGATAAACGCCCAGCCCAGTATGGCAACCTTGGAACCTGCCGGGGTCTTGTCTACACTTGAAAGAGCATCAATGGTCAGGTTATACATATGCACAGGCATGAAATCATTCACCTTGCGTGCCAGTACGAAAATTGAATCAAGCCCTTCAGGATAATCGAGCGTTCCCGCAGATACCTTCACGCCCCGCTCCAGATGGTAGGTATCCTTGGTCAGGCAGTGCCCGCCTACCCCTGCACCGGGATAAAGCATAGCCCTGGTAATACCCTCTCCCTTCAGGCTATCCACGCCTGTGCGCACATCATATACATTGATACCCATGGCCTCGCAATACAGGGCCAGCTGGTTGATGGCTGCTATCTGCAGGTCCCTGAACGTATTCTCAGCTGTCTTGGTCACCTCGGCGGCCGTGGCGGTCATAGAGATGACTTTGCCTGTGGTCATTACCGGAGTGTACAGATCCACAGCCCTATCAGTACTGGCCTGGTCGATACCGCCCACTATCCTGTCATGTTCCTGGATATTGCGGATCAATCTGCCGACCATCACTCGCTCTGGTGCATGGGCCAGTAAAAAATCATTACCTGCCGTTAGGCCCGATTCCTCTTCCAGAACCTGTCTGGCAATACCTTCTGTAGTGCTTGGTGTGATAGTGGATTCCAGTACTACCAGAGTCCCTTTAGTAAGGAACTTGCCTACCTGCCGTATCCCCTCAATAAGGGCACCGAAATCCGGTACCAGGCTTTCTGCACTTAAAAAAGGGGTCTGGATCGCAAGGGTTACCGCATCTACCTCAGATATCTTACTGAAATCTGAAGTACATCTGAACTTACCGGCCTCAACAACCTT
Organism: ANME-2 cluster archaeon; assembly: GCA_014237145.1. Classification (NCBI taxonomy): domain Archaea; kingdom Methanobacteriati; phylum Methanobacteriota; class Methanomicrobia; order Methanosarcinales; species ANME-2 cluster archaeon. Next base: position 510 of record JAAXOC010000050.1, on the reverse strand, counting down.
TTTGATAAGGTTTTCCAGGCCCGGTTCGTCACCTTTTAACGGACTTTCGCCTCTGTTCAACATGTCTATCTTGAATCCCGAAGTAGGAGAGTCGCGCTGAAAACCCCATACGAAGTCAAAGGATTTGGAATCTGCAAATAATACGGCAGCTGGGATTCCCACATATCCCATGCCTACAACACCAATACTCTTTATCTGTCCGTTTCTATCCGGCAGCCGGGTTAGTGGATCTGTCATATTTACACCAAATGTTTTTTTTTAATACATGGAATACTTTATTATTCGTAATTACAACTTTATCGTTTAGTCATTGTATCTTTATTATTCGGTTATTGTATCTTTATTGTTCGGTTATTGTATCTTTATTGCTCGAGCTTCGCTATATGATCTAATAGCAGCCTTTGCCACTTCCAGAACATGCAGACCATCGCTACCGGAAGGGTATGGATCCATACCATTTGAAATGGATTTTATGAAATATTCCAATTCATTCTTCAAGGGCTCTGACTT
>JAAXOC010000049.1 GCA_014237145.1 ANME-2 cluster archaeon | reverse complement strand
ATTGATGGAAGATTGATTTGTGGCAAATGCCCAGTCATATAATTTGTCACTTCTCTTATCGAATATTTGTTTTAAAAGTGCAAGAGTTGTTTCCCCTCTAAGAACAGTTTTGTCTATATTAAGTTTGAACTTGTGCTGGATAGTTTTCTTTTCATTTTTCTCCATTTCAGCAAGTTCCGTTCGAATTTTAGAATTTTTTGGAACAAAAATGAGATACGGATGCTTTGTTTTTGATAGCGTTAACATAAGTTCATTGCTATAAAATCCCCTGTCAAACAAGACAAGTGATATGGACTTTACCAGTGGTTCTACCACACTCAGACACCAGGCTACGGTATGTGCCATATTATGTCCCATTCTTACAGGTACTGATATCAATGGAATTTTTTGAGGAATGTCCGAACTAACTATTGCGCATGTCAGGAACTTAAATTTCCCAGTCACTGCATTCTGTCCTGTCCATCCGTAAATCCAAAATCCCTGTGGGTCACCATAGAAATCTTCATCAGTATAATCAAAGGCTAACACAACATCTTTCTCATTGAGTTCAAATCGTGTTCCCAGTATTTCTACAGTTTTCAGGTATTCCCAGTAAATATTTGATATTGGAACTTTTTTAATTGCCAAATGGAGTGAGTCGCCACGATTTCCAACGGTTTCTACGTAAGTGTTTGCAACAGAAGCTTTTAGGAGTTCTCGCTCATAATGAAATCCAGAAAGAAATTTTCCTTTTGGTTTTAGATTCAAAGAACGATCGATGAATGTGTCCAATGTCTTTAGAGTTCGAAAAGCTCTAGCGGGAGCAATTGTCATACTATTACCAAGTAAACCGTACGGCCAAGATACTCCTTTGGACAATCAACTTTGGCACTATTTCCGAATTTTGTTACTTTGCGAACAAAAAATCCTTCGATACCTTCTATTTCTAGATGATTTTGTAGTTGTATTTCTACTTTCCTCATTGGATATCCTATGGATATCCTATATATTTAAAGGTTATGATGAAATTAAGAATGTGGCCTAGATTGATGGAAAATTGGGTCCGGGTGAGAAATAAATGAAACCAAAGAAAGTTGTTAAGTTATTCGGAGATACTGTCAAAATAGGCATAACTATAAGCTAATGACAAACATTAAGAAAGCCCAACAACTTTTAAGCGTAAATTAATCTTAACTTTCATACAGTTGTGCTTATAGCTCTTAATTGTTTTTAATAACTTAACGAAGTGGACAAAAAAAAGCAATTAAGCAGCTTTTTTTTGAAAAAATATGGAAAGTTTAAATATGGACAAATTTAAAAATCTTGGCATTAGTGTGCCCCTCCTAAAATCTATAAGATATGAGCATTTTGATAATCCTACCGAGATACAGGAAAAAACAATCCCGTTAATCCTTGCAGGTAAAGATATTATAGCCGGATCAGCCACAGGTTCTGGAAAGACCCTGGCATTTGCTTGTGGCATATTACAGAATGCTGAAAAAGGAAAAGGTATACAGGCTTTGATCCTGACTCCCACCCGGGAATTGGCAGAGCAGGTTGCAGGTGCTTTAACGAAATTCTCAATGTTCAGCCCTTTAAAAATTATGGCAATATATGGTGGTGTTGGGATCAGCCAGCAGATCAGGGGCTTAAAGACTGCTGATGTTGTGGTAGGAACACCGGGCAGGATACTTGATCACATCAATAGAAAGACAATTAAATTCGATAGGGTAGAAACACTGGTGCTTGATGAAGCCGACCGGATGTTAGATATGGGATTTAAGGAGGATGTAGTTCAAATTGTAAATAAATGTTCAGTAGACCGACAGACCCTTTTATTCTCAGCAACGATCTCAAAAGATATTGCCAAACTTGGCAGGAAATATATGGATGAACCGATCCATGTACAAGTTGAGTCTTATATCGATGCAACACTATTGGACCAGATTTATTATAGAGTTCAGGATAATATGAAATTTTCTTTGCTCTTGCATCTACTGAATAATGAAAACTCAGAATTGATAATGGTTTTCTGTAATACAAAAAGATATACTGATACGATCGCCAAGAACCTGAAATCTTCAGGCGTGAAAGCCCGGGCAATTCATGGCGGATTAACCCAGAACCAGCGGAACAATGTTATGAAGCAATTCCATGAAGGGAGGGCTGATGTTCTTGTATGCACAGATGTAGCTGCGAGGGGGCTTGACATTAATGGTGTTTCTCATGTTTACAATTACGATATTCCCAGGGAGAGCAAACAGTATATCCACAGGATCGGAAGAACTGCAAGAGCTGGAAAAGAAGGCAAGGCAATAAATATCGTTTCCAGGAAGGACAATGATAATTTTAAAAATGTATTGAAATTTAATGATGTCGTGATAAGGAAAGAAAAGCTGCCTGCTCTGGAAAAAGCTGAAATGAAAAGGTCGGTGCAAGTTGGATTTAAGCATAACAATAAACGCATCTCCAGAAAGAGTCCTAATTCGAACAGGCACAAGAATCGATAGTTTTTTATTTCTGATTCTCAACCCCTCAAAAAGGACATTGACAGGAAAAATAATTACGTAAGAGATGGCTGAAAAGCCACATTCTTTTTTATTGCTCCATATCTTAGCACATCAGGCACTTTAGCAAAGTCCTGAATAGTAGATTGAACTGAAGGTAGAATAACTCGTATACGTTGCAGTTTTTTTAGTTTCTCTTAGTCTCATGTAATTAATTTTGAAATGATTTCAGTTCCCATCTTTTCTTCAGCCCCCCGCCTCCCCATCGTCTGCACTCTACCCGGGTGCCTCTCCCGATCTGCTACACCCATCCTTGTGGTGTGGGGGCTGGCAGGCTTTTTCGTGGTGCCTCATCAATGCATGTCTATCCAACTGTTAGGGGGTGCGAAGTGGATGTTATGTCGGTTAGCTGCCGGCAGAAATTAATATATATATATATGACTGCCACCGCAGCCCGTCGGGCGGCAGGTGGCAGCCAACTTTGTGGATTTGTTTGGACTTTGAACCGCCAGGATGCAGATTACGCAGAGCATTTTTAGCTTTTTCTGCGTACCTCTGAGAACTGTGCGGTCAGGGTCAGAGTGGATCGTTAACAACTAGTGTCGCGTCAACATCAAAGTGTCTGATAATAAGGTGTATTGATAGCATATTTAGATACATTATAGAGTTGACTCGACACTAGTGTTGTGTCAACTTTCAAGTGTCAGATTGTAAAGGGCATAGGTCATGTGGCACAATTTTTAAATCAAATTATTTCGATAATCTCAATAGACGCAGATTTACGCTGATTTACGCAGATGCAACCTTAAATCGGCGTTAATCTGTGTAAATCTGCGTCTTAAAAATAACTGAAAAATGTAACAGTGTCAGATCATATATCTAGCGATATTGTATGGTTGACTCGACACTAGTCCGCACTGCGGGAACTATGTGCAGGTTCCCTTCAATTATGTCTGACCGTTTTATTGTGTAAATATGATTTACCACTTAAGACTATTTATTATATTTATTAACTATATATGATATATACATTCTATATATTTATGTGGATAATTTATATATATTGTTCTGTTTATTCATAGTCGGTGATAGTTGACATGAAAAAAATTATGTTAATAAAATCTTTTGTACAAAAAAATAAATTACTATTAATGCTTGCAGTGATCTCGATGTCACTGCTCGTATCAGGTTGTACCGACAATACGAATAAAACTGTCGGAACAGATGACACACATACAGATAACACACTCGCAGATGTAAAACTGCAGATTGCAGGCTCGACAACAGTTCTGCCAGTTGCCGAGGAATGTGCACGCGCCTTTATGGAAAAGCACCCTGGCAGCCGGATATTTGTATCAGGTGGCGGCTCATCACACGGAGTAAAAGCTGTAGCAGATGGAACCGTGGATATCGGGACCGCATCCCGCGACTTGAAATCAAGTGAAATAGATTCACATCCTGATCTGGTTGCGCATGGCGTTGCAAAGGACGGCGTTGCGGTCATAGTGCACCCGTCCAACCTTGTTACTGATCTCACAATGGAGCAGCTGCAGGGTATCTACACAGGTACGATCACAAACTGGAAGGAAGTAGGAGGGACAGATTCCGGGATCATGGTGGTCACACGTGAGGAAGGGTCAGGGACACGGGACTGCTTTGAGCAGGCAGTTATTAAACCTATTAAAGCTGAGATCACAGACCATGGTATCATCCAGGACTCGAATGGCAAGACGCGGGCAACTGTTGCCGGAAGTGCTCAGGCTATCGGATTTATCTCGCTCGGATACGTCAACTCAGATGTCAGTGCACTCAGGCTCGATGGAATTGAGCCCACTGTCGAAAGCGTTGTGGACGGCAGCTATGCGATCTCACGCACACTCTGGATGATCAGTAACGGTAATCCGGACAGTAGTGAAAAGGCATTTCTTGACTTTGTGCTTGGAGATGAAGGGCAAAGGATAGTGGAAGATGTGCATTTCATACCTGTGAACTGATCCCTGGCTTACGACGCTCATGGAGTATAAAATGACACGGATCGTGCATCTTTCAGACCTTCATATAAGCAGTGCCCATTTTCTCAGTGATGTTGCAGAATCTGTGGTGCAGGGCGTCAATGAGATATCGCCTGATATCCTGGTGATAACAGGGGATCTGACCCAGAACGGCTCTTTTCAGGAGTACATGGAGGCAAAAGAGTGGATCGACCGGATCGATTGCAGAAATAAGGTAGTCGTTCCGGGAAACCACGACTCCAGGAATGTCGGTTACCTGCTGTTCGAAGATATTTTTAGAACACGGTCTCCATGCTGTTCTCTTGATGGGGTCACTGTCGTGGGAGTGGATTCATCCCAGCCAGACATTGATGACGGGCATATCGGTCGGGAGATGTATGGCTGGATCGCCAAGAGATTTAATTCTAATTCTGACTTCAACTCAACTTATCTCAGGATTTTAGCACTCCACCACCACCTGATCCCTGTACCAATGACAGGGCGGGAAGAAGAGATACCTGTGGATTCGGGGGATGTGCTTGAACTGCTCGACAGGTGCGGTGTGGATATTGTACTGTGCGGGCACAGGCACGTACCCTGGGTCTGGAAACTGAATGACATGTTTGTTGTGAATGCAGGAACAGCCTGTTCGAACAAGATCAAGGCACGAACGACCCAGTGCTACAACCTCATCGAGATTGAAAATGCCGGGGATACCGGAAGGTGCATTCGTATCTACCAGGTGATTCCTGCAGGGGAGCGGAAGTTGATCGTTGATTCAATTATTGAAAATAATAAAACAGGAAATATAATTTGAGGAATGAAATGAACAGAAATCTTTTGAGACAGTTTGGAATCGGCACAGTGCTTGCTGTGCTAATCGTATTTTGTGTATTGTCTTCAGGATGTTTAGATCCGGAAACGAAAACATCCGAAGGATCAATATTGCGTATCGGGCTCATCCCGACTGAGGATCAGCTTGATATGCTGAAAAAGTTCGAACCGGTGAGCACGTATCTGGAAACAGAACTTGGAATGGAAGTCGAGACCTTCATCGCAACTGATTACTCCTCAGTGATCGAGGCGATGCGCTCAGACAAGATCGATGTCGCATTTTTCGGACCATTTTCGTATGTCCTGGCTGCAGAACAGGCAGGTGCAGAGGCGATCGTGACAGGCGGTACCAAGACCGGTGAGGTGGCAACATACCAGAGCTGCATAATCACGCATCCGGATTCCGGAATAAACAGTATTGATGACCTGAAAAATAATACCAGTGATATCACATTCTCGTTCGTTGATCCTGCATCAACATCAGGCAACCTGATCCCAAGAGGATATCTTCTCTCTGTCGGGATCGACCCTGATACGGATTTCAAGGCGTGCATGTTTGCCGGCGGACATGATGCATCAGGGCTTGCTGTGAAATCAAAAAATGTAGATGCAGGTGCAATGTATGACATCGGATACAACCGGCTGATCGACAGCGGTGCGATAACTCCGGATGAAGTTATCGTGATATGGAAATCTGATCCGATCCCGAAATCACCAGTGGCAGTACGAAACGATCTTGACCCGGAACTCAAGAAGAAGATCCAGCAGGCATTCATTGATATGCCAGTGAAGGATCCCGAAGCCATGAAGACGTTCGAAAGTAAATGGGAAAAAAACGAAATGTATGTGGCAATCGACGACAGTACCTATGAATATGTACGCGGGATAGGCAGGTCGCTCGGGTATATCTAAAGAGGGATGGAATGTTAACGGTAACGCATCTCTCAAAAAAACTTCCTGACGGCAAGCAACTGCTGCGGGATATAAATTTTAGTGTCGAAAGGAGCGAGTTCGTGGCGATACTCGGTCTTAGCGGCACCGGAAAAACGATCCTTCTACGGTGCCTGAACGGCCTGACAGTACCGGACGGCGGTGAAATAATACTCAACGGTAACGGCGGTCCACTGTATATTACCAGCAGCTACAGCAGCAGTATCAAGAAAATACGACAACAGACCGGCATGATCTTTCAGAATTTCAACCTCGTAAAGCGGCGTTCGGTCATTGAAAATGTACTGATTGGAAAACTTGGAAGGGTCGGCACATTTCAAAGTATATTTGGAAAGTTCACGAATGCAGACATTGCATCCGGGCACAGGGCACTGGAGAGGGTCGGGATTTCGGATCTGTCACACCGCAGGGCAGGGACCCTGAGTGGTGGCGAGCAGCAGCGTGTTGCGATTGCCAGATCGATTATACAGGATCCAAACCTTCTGCTTGCCGATGAACCTGTTGCAAACCTGGATCCGACAGCATCAGAGTTTGTGATGGAACATCTAAGGTCCATCTCTGTCAATGACGGTGTCAGTACACTTGCAGTGCTGCACCAGCCTGAATTAGCCCGAAAATATGCTACAAGGATCCTTGGGGTACGGGACGGTGTTATCGTTTATGACGGTGATGCAGACATCTCGGACTATGACTTTCAGGCTATCTATGGGAGTACATACAATGGCAGTGCAAAATAGATATGCCAGTTTCAAATCTAATAGATATACCAGGTACATTGTACCTGTTCTGTTCACCGTATTTTTCGTATGGAGCATAATCAGTACTGGTATTAGCATAAGCGATCTCATAAGCGGTTATCCAAACCTTGCCAATTTTATCGGGTGTATGTTCCCGCCTGCATGGGATGTATTTATTCCGCTGCTGCATCCGGCTTTTGAGACAATACAGATGGCATTTTTGGGTACTGTTTTCGCAGTCATATTGTCAGTACCGGTTGCATTGTTCGCAGCAAGTAATATCTCGCCGTCAAAACCAGTGAAGGTATTTGCAAGGAGCATTATCGCAACCACGCGAACGGTACCTGATATCGCATTTGCGCTGATCTTTGTCTCGGCGGTAGGGCTGGGTCCGTTCCCTGGTATACTTGCACTGTCAATTCATTCGGTTGGTATGCTTGGAAAACTGTATGCAGAGGCAATCGAAGAGATCGATCCCGGACCCGTAGAAGCGGTCGAAGCAGTGGGAGCAAGCAAACTCCAGGCTATTTATTATGCTGTGATCCCCCAGGCCACACCTTCGTTTGTGGCTACCACACTCTACAGGTTCGATACCAATGTACGTTCTTCCATTGTGCTCGGTCTTGTCGGTGCAGGTGGTATCGGGTTTGAACTGATAATGGCAATGAGGCTGTTCAGGTATCATGAATTGTCAACGATACTTATTATAATATTTATAGTAGTCATGTTTGCTGAATGGGTATCCGGCTACATAAGGGTACATATAATCGGGGAAGAGGTCTTGAAATGAACAGGGATAAGCGGTTTGGTTTGATCGCACACGCTGATGGAAAACTGATGTGCGAGATCGCTGAAAGGATACTGGCAAACACCGAAGTGGAAGTGGTCAAAAAACCATTGTGCGGTATGATCATGATGCGCTTTCGGGATACTGCGAAGAACTGTGTCTTCAATCTCGGCGAGGTGCTGGTAAGTGAAGCTGAGGTGAGGATTAAAAACAGCATGGGTTATGCCATGATAATGGGCATGGAACCGGAAACCGCTCTTGCAGGTGCGATCCTGGATGCAGCGGTTGAAGCGGAGCATCCCCTTGCACATGAGATCATTGATTTGCTCAATAACGAAGAAAGACGACTCTTGGAAGAAAAACAGGTGAAATGGGCACAGGTCGCATCGACCAGGGTGGATTTTGAGGTGATGAAGTGATGAGGGAGACAGCATTCGATGTGACGTTCGATTCCCAGATGATTTTTCGATCTCTCCTGGATGCCATGGCAAGACCCGGCAGCATCGTAGTACTTCCTGATATCAACATCACTTCGCCTGCTATGAACCGGTATCCTCTGCTTCTGCTTATGACACTACTGGATCACGAGGTCAGTTTCTGTGTTTTAGGTCATAGTGATGCAAATGTAAATGTAAATATAAATCAGCAGGCAGTGGCAGAATACCTGAGGTCGAACACCGGAAGCAACGAGTCGGCGCTTAGGGATGCTGACTTTATACTGGTCTGTGAAGGTTCTTCGCAAGGTTTGATACGCAGGGTAAAGCTGGGCACGCTGGAATATCCTGATGAAAGTGCAACTGTGGTCTATGATGTCTGTTCGATCGGAGATCGGGGGTATGATGGTGATGATTTACATGATGAATATATGCTGCTTGAACTTTCGGGACCCGGCATTGCCGGCAAATGCATGGTCGCAATCAGCGGTATGGAACAGGCAGAAATAGAGGATGTTCTTGCAATGCGTGATTATCCGCTCGGTATTGATGCCATCCTTTCGGACAGGAATGGTAACATAGCGTGCATTCCACGATCAACAAGTCTGAGGGTGATGTGATGGGGTACGTTCTTGTTAAAGGCGGGGGTGAAGCGATAAAGAATGCTGAAGCGCTGGTCGGCTCGATGAGATCAGACGGTTCGGATGCTGTTACAACTGCACAGGTAAAAGGCAGGATGCGGCTTGCAGTTGATCAGGTGATGGGCGAAGGCGGGCTGTATGCGCCGGATATTGCAGCGCTTGCAATCAGGCAGGCAGACGGCGATCTTATCGAAGCTTCGTTCTTAGTCCGTGCCTATCGATCAACGTTGCCGAGAACAGGATATTCGGAAAACTTGGATACCAGGGATATGTTCGTACTGCGCAGGATCTCATCCGCATTCAAGGACATCCCTGGCGGTCAGGTACTTGGTCCCACAATCGATTATACCCAGCGACTCATTGATTTTGAGGAAAATGAAGGGAATGGGGGTGAAGATGTCTACAAAAATGCGGACGGGGAAGCGGATGGAGGTGCAGACGTGGAAGGTCCGGAATCAGCGGCAGAGGGTACTGGTATCCCAAAATTCAGTAAAGTGGCAGATCTCTTACGGGGAGAAGGGGTACTTGAGGATGCGTCTGCCGGGATTGAGGATGAGCCTTTTGATATAACAAGGGAGTCCCTGCGGTTCCCTGCCCCCAGGTCTGCGCGCCTGCAGGCACTTGCACGGGGTGAGACCGGCGCAATGCTTGCATTTGCATACAGTTCGCTTCGCGGCTATGGCTCGG
>JAAXOC010000048.1 GCA_014237145.1 ANME-2 cluster archaeon | reverse complement strand
GCAAATATGACTGATGAATTGTGGGATATTTTGAGTATGATGGGTAAAGAATGCGAAAAATACTATGTTTGATGAAAGACGTGCGGAAAGTGAGTTGTAATGGCTCATTTATTATTTGATTGTTTAGTCTCTCTTAAAAAAAACTCATTCGCTCGCATCAGATCCTCCGGCGTCCCAACATCAATATGGATACCCGAAATGCGTTTGTACACAACCTTTGCTCCTTTATCAACCAATAACTTGATCGAATCCGTAATCTGGTACTCACCCTTAAATCCGGGTTTTGTATCATGTATCGCCTCAAAGATGCCAGATTCGAAGATATACATACCAGCAATCCCCAGATTACTCGGTGCATCCGAAGGTTCCGGTTTTTCTACAAGGTCAACTACATAGATCCCATCAGGCTTGATAATCCCGTGACGTGTAACATCGGTCACTTCCACAACGCCAATCGTAGCTTCCACATTGTTTGCCTCATGGAACTCCTTAAGATCACGCAGCACCGTATCTGGTGAGAAGAAATTATCCCCAAGCACTACAGCAAAAGAAGACCCATTGATTACATGCTCCCCTGCAGCGACAGCATCCGCAAGCCCCAGCCGCTCATCCTGGACCACATAGGTCAGTTTCACACCAAACCGCTTCCCAGAACCAAAATAATCGGAAAGCCCGTGTTTTTTAGGGCTCACAACAATTGTGATATCTTTGATTCCAGCGGTCACAAACGCTTCTACCACATGTTCAATCACTGCTTTATCACCCACAGGAAGTAATTCTTTTGGCATTGCATGGGTAAACGGGCCAAGACGCGTGCCGCTTCCAGCGGCGGGTATCAATCCTTTCATGATAGTAATGTCCAAAGTTTAGGATGATAAATCATTCCAAACAGTCTAGTAAAATTTGTGTAATTTGTTTCAATCCAATCAAACTCGTCCATACTCATCATCGAACCTCTCAATATCATCCTCACCCACATACTCACCCAACTGCACCTCAATGATCTCCAGTACCCTCTCTCCCGGATTAAACAACCTATGCTTTACACCAGCACTAATATAAGTACTCTCCCCCCCACCCAGACACATCTGCTCCCCATCAACCTCAACACACGCCCTGCCCTTCACAACCACCCAGTGCTCACTCCTGTGTTTATGAAGCTGCAGACTCAACCTCTTACCCGGCATCACCCTGATATTCTTGATCTTATGCTTCTCTGAACTCTCAAGCACAGTATAAGTACCCCACGGCCTGTACACTGTCTGGTGAATATCTGCCCGCTCATCACCCTGCTCTTTCAGGCAAAACACCACATCCTTAACCTTCTGGCTGCTGCTCCTAGGGCATACCAGCAAGGCATCCCTGGTATCCACTACAACCATATCATCGACATCAACCAGTGAGACGGCCTTGTTCTTTGATGAAAAAATAAGATTCCTCTTTGAATCGATGGATGCGTCAACACAATTATAAACCACATTGCCCAGTTCATCCTTATCAAACTCAGCATACATAGCATTGAAGTTCCCAAGATCCCCCCACTTATTATCCAGCCTGACAACAGCAACATGATTAGATTTTTCCATCAGACCGTAATCTACTGATATTGCCGGGATTTTATGGTAGACATCTTTAATGTCCCGGTCCGAATTAAAGAACTCATCCCACAATTGCGGCGCATGTAGTTGAAGTTGTGATATGAACAGTTCAGTGCCAAATAAGAACATGCCGCTGTTCCATAGATAGCCGTTCCCGACATACCGCCTTGCATCATCCAAACCCGGTTTCTCCTTAAACTCTGAGACCTCATATCCCGCATCAAGTGCACGCCCGGGTTTAATATAGCCATAACCGGTATGTGGGGATTCAGGTACAATTCCGAATGTGACAAGATGGTGGTCTGTCAGCTTTTTTGCACCTGCTATGGTCTCCATGGCATCGACATCCAGGATATGGTCTGAAGAGAATACGCCGACAGTGGAACTGCCATGTATCTTTTCAATCTCACGCATTCCAAAACTGATGGCTGGGAGTGTATTTTTTCCTTCGGGTTCCAGAAGGATGTTTTCTTTTAGAAGATCAAGTTCAAGTTCTTCGATCTGCCCGTACACAAAGAACTTTTGTTTTTCACTGGTGACAACAAATATTTCAGAGACATCAGATATTTTAAGGCACCTGCGCATGGTATCCTGGAATAATGAAGTGCCTGAGAATTTTAAGAATTGTTTTGGGTAAAGTTCCCTGCTTAAAGGCCACAGACGGGTGCCGGAGCCGCCAGCAAGTATTACTGATTTTATTTTTTCATCTCCTTATTGGGGTCAGGATTGGCTGTTATTAGTATTATTTAACTTTACATTAGTATATAACCAATCTTCGCCAGTTTAAAATAAAATCGATAGCAGCAAAATACTATATTTTTTGAGTCTGTTCTACATTTTGATCTATTCAATCACTTGTTATTGGTTTTTTTTCTAATGCTCTGAAGTACATAATAATATGAAGGAGTATATATAAATATTTTGTGCAGAGGATCTGTTCCTAGAAATAAATAAATTTTCACACTCTACATTTGGGAAAAACGCTAGCATTAAGACCCACGAGTAGTTTTTTAAGCAAATGAAACGGTTAATTAAACCATTAAACTGACGAAGATAGGTTATAACCTATAAGATTATGTGCTCAAGTAAATACTACTGATGTGAGGATTTTCTTGTAACCCTGTCTATGTTCGAATATATCATAATCGGTATTGCTAGAAAGTGCTACCTCATATTTAGCATGAAAGTACCCTTGGTACTTTCATTTTTTGTGCATGTTATTCGAAGAATTTCATGTACGTTTTCTAGCAAATGTTGCAGCAGTGGGTGAGAGTGGAGTGTACTGTCAGCAGCGGCAGTACAGGCACACAAGTGACCCAAAGAAGCAAACATTCTGCACACCCAGCCTCACATTCTCCTCCCGGTAGGCAATATCATCCACACCATACTTCGACCCATTGTCTCGCACATGCTCTGCCCTCATTGTCAGCTCAATAGGAAAACATAGTGCATTCTTCAGCAGGCCGGCACCTTTCTTATTAGCTTACTGCACATCGCCTGCCGAATGTTCCCTGCCGCAGCCACCGGCAGGGCACCCGGAATCACTATTGATTCAGCTACGTCTCGCCATCAGCACAAGCGCAATCCACAGCAGTGCACACGCCACCCCGAACCCTGGCGACCCCTGGGATGGGGGTTGGTCAGAGGATGAGGGGTCGGTGGTAGTGCGGGTGGGGGCGGGGCCTGAGTAGTGTTCATCCAAGATGATGGGGTTGACGATGGTGAATTGCACGCGTTCTACCTCATCGATATCCTGATTGAACTGCACATATAGATTTATCGGAGCATTTCCATCAGTCCATTCACCGTTGGGAGCTATTATCCAAATATATTCATTTTTCCAACCAGATTCCACATCATATTCATATATCCCTTTATCGAAATCACTAGGACCAGAAATAATATCATATGATCTTGTAACTCCAGGTTCATTTAATTCAATACCTATAAAACCGTAAATCTTAGAAGTAACTTGAACTTTTATTGTAATAGGTTCACCTATTTTAATTTTTAAATCATTTACAGTAGCAGGTTCATCATTACACCATGCAATTACTTTGCCATAATCATTTTCTGCAGCATTACCATTTGGAATTAATGTATAAATTAAAACCAAGAAAATTATTAATCTAACAATTTTTTTCATTTTACCATCCTTCTGATTCTTCTAAAAATGGATTTGGATTTTCTACTGTTGGTTTGTCCCCTATTCCTACGATTTTTCCAGGAGGCACTGCTAAAAAAGTACCTGTTATAAAATCAAAATTAATACGGTTGTTGTTTCCAATAATTTTCAAATTAATTGGATCCATGACAAAATATTCTTCCCTCTTATATATCTGCGCCTCATGCCCAAACATTGGATTCGGATGCACCTCATTATCAACATCCAGAACTGTAAATCCCACAATCTCCCCCTCAACTTCTATCATCCACGAATTGACTGTACAGACCCACGGATTCATTGAAGGTAGTACATTAGCCCCAGTTGACCCCAGCAAGTTAGTATTCCTCAATTTTAAAGTATAAAACGACTCACCGGGATATGGTTCTATAGTGTCAAGATAATCCGGCTCCATATCCACCATCAGCGTCACATTTTCCTCCCAGTATGCAATATCATCCACATCATACTTCGTCCCATTGTCTCGCACATGCTCTGCCCTCATGGTCAGCCCGATAGGAAAACACAGCGCAGACTTTAACAGACTGGCACCGTTCTTATTTGCTTCCCTCACATCGTCTGCCGATTCGTTGAACTTGTCATCTATCTGCCCGTCGATGTTTCCTGCCGCAGCCATATACTGCTCATTCACCTGGTGCAGCACCTCATCCACATACCACTCCCGCACATGGCTGATGGTTTTAGCACTGCAACTGGAATACTTACTACCATCATGATACCTTGCCTTATCCACATACCTGCTCTGGTTCGCCTCGATCTTGTTCGTAAGGTCAATAGCAGTTGCCTGCATAGCATCAGCAGGATTGGGATACTCCATATAATTAATGTCCGGGCTCAGGTGCACATCACTTCGTATCTGCCCGGTGATCTTATCCACCGCACACCACGCCCCAACCCACGCTTAGCGCATGTGTACCCGCACCCGGGCCGCATAGCATCGGCAGGGCACCCAGAATCACTATTGATTCAGTTCCGACATGCCATCACGACAAGCGCAATCCCAAGCAGCGCACCCACCACCCCGAATCCGGGCGACCCCTGGGATGGGGGCTGGTCTGTGGATGAGGGGTCGGCAGTGCGGGTGTGGGCGGGGCCTGAGTAGTGCTCATCAAGGATGTGAGGGTTGGCGATGGTAAATTTAACATGTCTATCGTCTCCACGATCACTGAATTCCACAAAAATGTTTATTGGAGCATTTCCATTGGTCCACTCCCCATTTGGAGCAATAATCCATGTATAATTTGTTGTCCATCCTGATTTTACCCCACGATTATCTATTGATTTATCTAAATCACTTGGTCCACTTAATATATCATATGGGACAGTGACTAATGGCTTAATCAATATTATATACACATTACAATCTATTTTTGAATTTACGCTAACAGTAATTTCTGCAGGTTCTCCAACTTTTAACTGAATATTTTTAACTGTTGCCTCTTGTCCATTATACCATGCATTTACAATTCCAAAATCATTTTCAATTGGTTCAGCAAATGCGTTTTGATTTGAACATATTACAAATGCAATTATCAAAACATATATTATCCATTTCAAAATATCACGTCCTTAAAATATTACCATATTCTGATGATGTTTCTATCAATCCACCTAACCTATCGCCAATTGGTCTGCCAGTAGGTGGTACTGCAATAAAAGTTCCAGTTGAAAAACTAAATTCTATTGGTGTATTATACCCTATTCTAATGTAATCATAGGCAGGATCTTCAATTGCATCATCTACTCTTTTATACACCTGCGCCTCATGCCCGAACATCGGGTTCGGATGCACCTCATTATCAGCATCCACCAGCGTAAATCTATCTATCCGCCCCTCCACATTGATCATCCAGCTATTG
>JAAXOC010000047.1 GCA_014237145.1 ANME-2 cluster archaeon | reverse complement strand
GGGGGGGGTCAAAATTGGTGGGAAAAAGGGGTCAATTTTCAACGGGAATCTTCAGTGGGATGTTAGTTTTTATGATATGGGTAACATAATGCTCATAAAATTGAATAATATGGGTAATTATTTCAGAAGTAGATTGTGTGATGGTCAAGGATGATGAGGTTGTACCCCTGGAATCCAGGTATAAAAATAATATCAGGAAGAAGGACATTAAAGGGTTATTAAAATTTATGAATATTTTTTCGGTTAAGAGGGGTTTTGTTGTGACGAAGGACATAGAAGGCAAAGAATTGATTGACGGTAAGTTGATTGTATTTGTACCACTATGGAAATGGCTTTTAGAGCGGGGAGATCATGCTTGATGAATAAGGTTTAGGATCATTGTTGAAACCGCTCTAAGACAAAGGATTAAAATATGTAATATATAGGGCATGACCCTGGCATACAACCATCATCAAAATGGCATAGAAGATGTGCTGAATAATATTCAGCATGAATAGCTTAACATTATCCGTTCCTCGATTCATGTTTACATGGAAAATGATAATTGTGTGGAAGTAATCATAATACAGGGTGAGGCAGGAAAGATCAGCGAGATATACAAGAACATTGTAAAGAACAAAGGTATACAGCACGTCAAACTGGATACTATCAATCCACAGGAAATATAGGGCTTTTTACTCCAGACCCAAAAACTCACCGGCTCTATAAGTCGCGTGAGTTTGAGAAATATCAAATAATCCCCCACTCTTATGTCCTGTTAACTCATATTTAAATAAACTTAACACTCGTTCCATAGTTACATGAAGATTATTATGAAATTTTAATATAGGATTGCCAGAATTTTTGAAAAAACAGAATGTACCCAAAAATTATATATAGTTTGGTTGTTTTATTTTTATATTGTAGGTTGTATGTATGAATTTATTTCCTGAATAGGAAATATTTCAGGGCACCTGTGTGGGTGAATTATCGACTGAAGCCCAAAAAACAGCATGGCTTCAGTCGGATAGATATACCAACTTATTGCTATTGTGAAGCAGTAGCTTTTGATATATTAAGAAATGATGGAATGTGGTGGACATGATAAATGCAATAGATGCAATAGATGCAATAAAAGTAAGGAACATCACAAATACCTATGCAGAACCATTAGTTGACGAAATAATGGGAATATATATATCGGTCAGGGATCTTGATGACCATGAAGTGCTTCAGGATTCTTCGAATCATCTTGAAGCTATTTTGCAAAGATTGGATTATTTAATTGCAGTGAGTATCAATGATACCTATGTGGAAAATATCCTACATGAACTTAAATTTACCTGTGTGTTTGATTCAATTGCCAGATTCAGAAGCCTGTATACTGCGAAACTGGAAATCGAACATGCACATTTAATACTCTATAGTAATAATCCATGGGAGATTCTCACAAATTTCTCTTATCTCCAAAATTACATTCGACTTGCTTCTACTGAATATAAGGGAGCAGGACTTAAGCCAGATGATACTGTAGTTATTATTGGAAGCGGACCACTCCCCATCTCTCTGATAATGATGTGCCATCAGTATGGAGTAAGAGGGATTGGAATAGAACAGGAAACCGAAAGAGCAGAACTTTCAAGAAAAGTACTGGAAAAACTTGGTCTTTCTGATCAGATTAGGATAATAACCGGAAATCATTCAATACTTCCCTTAAAAGATACTGCTGAACTTATCATGGTAGCTGCTCAGGCAGAACCAAAACAGGAGATTTTCGATTATCTGGCTGAGGCACTGCCTGCAGGCACTAAATTGTCCTACCGCATCTATGAAAAGGGATTAAGAAGGTTACTGGACACATTTTTCCATTACGATTTACCTGAATCGTTTGAAGAATACCTCCGGATCAGACCTGAACCTCCTGTTAACAATACAGTTGTATTTGTGATCAAAAAAACCTAATGATCTCGCAGACTGTTAATTATTTTCCACTATTCAATTGCATCAATGGCTCTTTTATATGCCAGTTCAGCTATTACCGGGTCTGCACCCAGGGGTTCAGCATAGATCAGGTTAACATCTTTACCGTTTAATCTGATGGTTGTGCTGCGATCTTCCCTGCTTATACCCAGAATCTGTGGTATATCTTCGGTAGTATGTACACCGTGAGCAAGGAATATAGGGACAGCTATGATATTTGATATGTCGGCATTCTCGAAGGACTGTAATCCTTCATCCATAGTAGGATTATTCATGTTCATAAATCCTGTTCGTACAATAGTATCAGGATGTTTCTCTGCAATCTGGTTGGCAACTGCAGTTATTACTTCCTTGTTGTACGGGAGTTTACTTCCATGTCCTAATACCATTATTCCGATTTTTTCATTCATACTTATACACCAATTAAATTTTATAAAGTAACACTAACAAACCATAAAGTACTACATCAATCTAACAGTAATCAAATATAAAGCTTTGCTCAACAGAATGTCTGTGAAACTATGGCGTCATTCTAGCATCTGAGTCAATAAAGTTAGACAGCCACACACTAATATCCGCATCGGCCACGTCCCTATACGCATCCTCAACAAGTGCAACAAAGTCCCTAAGAATCTCAGGTCGTTTCACATCAGATTTAACTAAAGGAAGTTGTGGAAACTTTCTAATCAATTGCCTTGCTTCCTGAAGTTCTTCATCCGTAACATTTTGCAATTCCCTCACAAAATCATCCACATCACACAAAACAGTCTCAACATAATCCTCATTTTCAAGATTAGATAAAACAGCAAGAAGAGCTCCATATTTTGTCATTTCCTTAGTCGTCTTACTTCTTCCTGTGCGCATTCGAATATGCATTCTACTCCACCGATGGTTCAACTCCTCAAGCGCATTATGTCTAACCACATCCAAAATCTCCCCTTCATTGTTCACA
>JAAXOC010000046.1 GCA_014237145.1 ANME-2 cluster archaeon | reverse complement strand
ATAAATATCTTTGATCTTAACATCCCAGAAAATTGTTGTTTTCTTTACAACGATAGTCACGGGATGTTAAGACTGAGGGTACTTTCATGCTAAATAAGCCCAATCCTGCTTAGTTCTTCTTTCTGTGACTTTCACCATGCGCTTTCCTGCCAATGGTTCACAGGCGATAAAAATATTGCACATACCGCAACGCCTGTATTCATAATCATGCATGGTCGGATGCCCGGGCGAACCCGGAATCGGAATTCTTGTCTCTACAATCAGCTGCTTAGGGGATTCGTCCATGCATACAACAGGATATCGTGGATCAAACGGACGTTTGTAAACATCCAACACTATTTCCATATTTGCAACAAAGTTACCGTTTTGCTTTGGAGGAATTACCCAACCTTTTTGCTTCCAAGGCTTGATTTCGTTTTTTTTAGGATACGGCGTACCGTTTCATGGGAGATGCTATCAATATATTCGAGTTCAACAACCTTGTCGGCTAACAACCTCAGAGACCATCTCGCAAAGCCTTCGGGTGGCTCACCGCAACTCACTGCAACCAAATGAGCTTCAAAATCACCGTCAGCTTTTTTATCGTAGATGCGGTTTCTCTTTCTTCCGTTGAGGGCAACCTCGATACCTTCCGAGACAAAACGTTCCTTCACTCGGTCAATCTTTCTCATACTTATGTTCAGGATGTGGGCAATTTCTTCGTTGGTCGAATGTTTTATCTGATACTCACCCTCATCGCATCCAAGTAGAATCAGAGCGTTGAGAATTTTCTTTGATTTATGTTTTCCCTTTGAAGTAAGTGCCCTAAGAGTTTCGCGTTCATCTTTAGTAAGCGTCACGATGTATTTCTTCATATTCAATCCCCTCAAGTTGAATATGGAGGACATATGATATATACTTTACAACATTATAGGGTTGACTTGACACTAGTGGAATATAGTTACTATTAAAAGGTATTAATGGTCATATAAGGGTGGGTCAAAATTGGTGGGAAAAAAAGGTCAATTTTCAACGGGAATCTTCAATCGGTTCTGCCTGTGGAAAAAGGCAAATCAAAGGTTGAATATCTTGGCTATTTCATAGATTTAATCAAAAGGTTAAATTTTAGGATCAAAATTCTTTGTTTAGTTAAAGAGTTTTATTCAATTGACGTATTTAAATTTTTGAAGACAGATTAGATTCCATATATAGTCCCCGTTGTCAAAAAAGTAGCAAAAATCAAGCAGATTCTCAATGAAACTAAGAGCAGATGTGATACTTATACCATGAAAAACTCTCAGAAAAAAATTCTGCTGGACATTGCAGTGGTTTTGTTGTTTTTGGTGTTAACTGGTCCCCGAGAAAAGTTAGTACAATTTATAGAAAAAGGTTCGCTATTGAGGCATCATACAGAATAAGAAATATAGTTCGACCGAGAAGATCATCTAAAAATGCAACAATTAGATATTTTTATGCATTGATCTCATTTCTTCTTAAAAATGTATGGCTTTGTCTTCAAAGAAGGTATTTTTCGATTGTTAAAACAGGTCCGATGACTATAAAATATGACTTGTTTAGGTTTGATGTATTTATTCTTCTTATTGAAGAATGGGTGAGAAATAAATTAGGAGTAATATCTTCAGTGAGGTGTATTAGATAAATGAATCTGTTAGGTTTTTTAGCGAAATACTTAAATTGATATTTATTAAAATAAGAAGTAAGTGAGCATAGCAGCGATCCAGAGTTCCCGAGGGCTCTCGCACCTCAGTACAGTAAGGAACGTAGGAAGGCTAATCTGCTGTGTTCGGGATGGGTACAGGAGTTTCCCCTCCGCTATGGCCGCTACACTCACACATGATTGTGTATAGCGAAGTACAAACTGAATATCGCCTGAAATGAGCCCCGAAGGACTCACATTCTGAACAATCCTACTTTATAGATCAGCAGGAGTGGCACAGGCTATTAGTAGCCGCGGACTAAACACCTCGTTGCCTTGGTGCGTACATCCCGACTCTATCAACCTCGTCTTTTACGAGTGCCCTTAATGTTGTCTCTTTTCAGGATGGGTTTCGGGCTTAGATGCTTTCAGCCCTTATCCCTTGGTGCGTAGCTGCTCGGCATTGCCTTGTCAGACAACCGATCGACCAGTGGCACCGTTGCATAGTTCCTCTCGTACTAAATGCAACTTTCCTTCAGACAACGAACACCTCTAGTAGATAGTAACCGACCTGTCTCACGACGGTCTAAACCCAGCTCACGATCTCCTTTAATAGGCGAACAACCTCACCCTTGGCCGCTGCTGCACGGCCAGGATGGAAAGAACCGACATCGAGGTAGCAAGCTTCCGGGTCGATATGTGCTCTTGCCGGAAACGACTCTGTTATCCCTGAGGTAGCTTTTCTGTAGTCAATGACCCCCATCAAGGAGGTACATTGGTTCGCTAGACCCGACTTTCGTCTCGCGATTCCTTGCTTTGCGAAATCACGTAAGGCTGACTTATGCTCTTGCACTCTTCAGTGGGTTTCCGACCCACTTGAGTCAACCTTTGGGCGCCCTTGATATCTTTTCAAGGGCGTGGCGCCCCACCCAAACTGCCCACCTACAGGGGTCCTCATCTCTGAGTTAGAGCCATAATCTTGAAAGGGTAGTATCCCATTGGCGGCTCCACCCCGGCTGGCGCCGGGGTTTCGATGCCTCCTACCTATACTGTACATCCAAAATCACAACTCAGCTGCAGGCTGCAGTAAAGCTCTACGGGGTCTTCACTTCCCCCTAGAGGTCTCTAGACTCTGCACTAGAATGTAAAGTTCACCGGATTCTGGCTAGGGACAGTAGAGCTCTCATTGATCCATTCATGCAAGCCGCCAATTAAGCGGCAAGGTACTACGCTACCTTAAGAGGGTCATAGTTACCCCCGCCGTTGACAGGCCCTTCGCCCCGTTGAACCGGGTTTTCAGGTACCTGCACTGGGCAGGATTCACTGACCGTACTAGTCCTTTCGGAGTTGCGGTCAGCTATGTTGTTATTAGACAGTTAGAGCTCCCTGGTCACTGCGACCTGCCGTCTTCACGGCAGGCACTCCTTCTTCCGAAGTTACGGAGCTAATTTGCCGAATTCCCTTAGCCAGTGTAATTCCGACACGCCTTAGCCTTTTCAGCTAGGGGCACCTGTGTCAGTTCTCGGTACGATCATTTAGGCTCCCTTTTCACGGTCACCTGGGATAAGTTGACTTTCGCCATCACACATTCACCTGCTTCTCGCCATTACGGCTCTCCACAAGTTTCGGTGCTTAGACAGCCTGACATATGACTGCTCAACCTACCCGGATGCGTCAGTTTAATTGCCTAAACGGTACAGGAATATTAACCTGTTTCCCTTTCGATGTACTCGACTTACGGTACATCTTAGGATCGACTAACCCTCGGCTGACGATCATTGCCGAGGAAACCTAGCCCCTACGGCGATCGGGATTCTCACCCGACTTTGCTGTTACTACTGCCAGGATTTTCATATCCGAATGGTCCACAGGACCTCACGGCCCTACTTCTACCCAAACGGATTGCCTTCCTACAAAATCACATTTCTGTGTTCCATGGTATCGGTGGTCGGCTTGAGCCCCGTCCATCTTCGGGGCCCTAAACCTCGACTGGTGGGCTGTTACGCACTCCTTAGAGGATAGCTGCTTCTAAGCTAACCTTCCAGCTGTCTTGGGCTTAGGACACCCTTTAGTGTTGACACTTAGCCGACACTTGGGGACCTTAACCATGGTCTGGGTTGTCTCCCTCACGGACTACAGGCTTACCCCGTAGCCCGGACTCCGACCTTCTACGACGACGGCGGTTTTGGAGTTTGAGAGGGGATCGAGGAATTTCTCCCCCGGGTTCCCCATTCAGTGCTCTACTCCGCCGACTATCTCCAGTCAGGCCATGCTGCGACATGTTTCGGAAGGAACCAGCTATAACCTAGCTCGATTGGCCTTTCACCCCTAGACACAGGTCACGCGAATGATTTGCAGATCAATACCGCTTGCGGCCCTTCACGTAGGTTTCCCCACGCTTCAGCCTGCCCACGCCTAGATCGCTAGGATTCGGGTAGTATCCTAGTGACTCCACGCACTTGTATACGCCGCGCCTCACCCGAAGGTTGTGCGCTTGTTGCTTTCGCTTAGGCTAACCAAATTGGATTTGTTAACCTCGCCACTTGAATACACTCCCTGGCCCGTTCTTCAAAACGTATGATATAACGCCGGCAACACCATTCGTACTACAGCCTTACGACTGATTCCTTCATGGTGCAGATCCTTTCACGCCATATCGCTCCATCACCATCCGATTTCAGGCACTTTGCACCTCCCTTCTTGGGGTACTTTTCAGCTTTCGGTCACCCTACTATTACGCTATCGGTCTCAAGATGTATTTAGTTTTGGAAGTTGATGCCTCCCAAATTCCCGCGGGATTTCCGACCCACGGTACTCAAGACACCGGCCACAATCCCTCGATTTACGTCTACGTGACTATCACACTCTATGGTCTGACGTTCCAGACAAGTTCGACTTCATCGACTGGGATTGTAATTGACCGGGCTTATAACACCACATGTCCCTACCGTTTCCAGAAGGGATTCAGTTTGAACTCTACCGGTTTCACTCGCCGTTACTTACGGCATCTCAATTGATTTCTTTTCCTGCCCCTACTAAGATGTTTCAGTTCGGGGCGTTCCCGATCATGACTGATCAACACAGATGTGTTTGGATGTCCTATTAGGAAATCCTCGGTTCAAAGGCTCCATGCACCTCGCCGAGGCTTATCGCAGCTTGGCACGTCCTTCATCGGCTCTTGAGCCCAGCCATTCACCGGATGGTATATTTACCAGAATCCGCTTTACTATATTTCAGTAAGCGTCCAGTTTGCACTTCGCTTATACACGGTATCATACAACTTGATCACAGGTCTTGTGATCCGCTCTCAACCCTTCCTTAAGGCCATTACGATCCTAAGTGCATCGGTTTATGAATATTATTTATTCAGCCATTCTTTCCATATCACGAGCATTGTCCACGTATGGAACCTGCAAAATTTCATACATGTACGACCCGCTACTGGTCAGAGTGACTGCAATGGACCCGCTGGGACTCGAACCCAGGGCCTCTGCCTGTTTTGCGTAGGGTACTTTCGCACCCATAGTTGCAAAGGCAGCGATCTTCCAACTGATCTACGAGCCCTCTGATGTGTCTGGCCTGCCAACATTAATTAAACGTTGGCGACCCAACGGGATACATCAGTTGGCTTCGTGGCCATCGAATCATTCATTGTACTGGCAGTTTTTCGGCTTCTGATCGGCAGTGCGTCCAGATTAAATGTCTGGGCGTTGCGTTAGGAGGTGATCCAGCCGCAGATTCCCCTACGGCTACCTTGTTACGACTTAACCCCACTTGCGAAGCCCAGGTTCGAACGTGTCATAAACACGCCCTCACCCAGACCTCACTCGCATGGTTTGACGGGCGGTGTGTGCAAGGAGCAGGGACGTATTCACCGCGCTATGTTGAAACGCGATTACTACGGATTCCAGCTTCATGAGGGCGAGTTACAGCCCTCAATCCGAACTACGGTTGGGTTTCGGAGATTACCGTCCCTTTTCAGGGTAGGTGCCCATTGTCCCAACCATTGTAGCCCGCGTGTAGCCCGGGAGATTCGGGGCATACTGACCTACCGTAGCCCGTTCCTTCCTCCGCTTTAGCAGCGGCGGTCCCCACAGTGTACCCATCGTTCCAGAGAACATGCTGGCAACTGTGGGCGCGGGTCTCGCTCGTTGCCTGACTTAACAGGATGCTTCACAGTACGAACTGACGACGGCCATGCACCTCCTCTCAGCGATTCAGGTAAGACCTTCAGCCTGACCTACATATTGCTGTCGCACCCGGTGAGTTTTCCGGCGTTGAATCCAATTAAACCGCAGGCTCCACCCGTTGTAGTGCTCCCCCGCCAATTCCTTTAAGTTTCAGCCTTGCGACCGTACTTCCCAGGTGGCTCGCTTAACGGCTTCCCTGCGGCACCAAACACGGTCGCACCGTGTCTGACACCTAGCGAGCATCGTTTACAGCTAGGACTACCCGGGTATCTAATCCGGTTTGCTCCCCTAGCTTTCGTCCCTCACCGTCGGACCCGTTCTGGTAAGGCGCCTTCGCCACAGATGGTCCCCCAGGGATTACAAGATTTCACTCCTACCCCTGGAGTACCCCTTACCTCTTCCGGTCCCAAGCCTGACAGTATCCCTTAGAAGCCTGACAGTTAAGCTGTCAGATTTCCCAAAGGACTTATCAGGCCGGCTACGGACCCTTTAGACCCAATAAAAACGGCTACCACTCGGGCCGCCGGTGTTACCGCGGCGGCTGGCACCGGTCTTGCCCGGCCCTTGCTAACAAATGATTTTTAACCATCTGGACAGCCAACATTTGATGCTGGCACTCGGGGTTCCCTTATCGCGGTTTCCCGCATTGTAAAGTGTTCGCGCCTGCTGCACCCCGTAGGGCCTGGATTCGTGTCTCAGAATCCATCTCCGGGCTCTTGCTCTCACAACCCGTATCCGTCGTCGGCTAGTAGGTACGTTACACCCACTACAACCTGATAGACCGCAGATCCATCCTTAGGCGCCGGAGCTTTGAACCATAGGGCATTCCAGCGTCTATGGCTTATCCGGTATTATCCCCAGTTTCCCGGGGTTATTCCGGTCCTAAGGGTAGGTTATCCACGTGTTACTGAGCAGTTCGCTATGTTCACGAAGAACATTTAACTCGCATGGCTTAATCGAACCCCGATAGCAGTAGCCTCTGGCAGGATCAACCAGAATTGTTGATCACACACAAAGGAAATGATTTTTATCGGAATTTTTGGGTTTTGGTGTATTGTCCAATTAATTCCCGATAATGTATATATATATACACTACCGATCAGAATTAACCGAACTGCCAATACTAACGTCGGACGAGAATGTTCCATCTCGTCTCCATTTATGATTGTGCCAAGGTCGGAGAGCAACCCTTCACTTTCGGGACAATTCCCAAAATCCGGGTCGACGCCGGGAAATGACCTCGGCAAATAAGGTGGTGATAAATGAATGCAAAAATTATATTAATATTTTGCATCTGTCCCCTGCATGCGATTTTTAATCACACACTGGGCTTTTCTATATATATTCAATGGTATATAAGGCTTTTCTTGCCTGTTAAATGCGATGTTTGCGCAAGTCAAATAATACCTGATATAGATAATCTCTCAGCAGGATGGTATGGTAGCCAACCCAATTGAGCGAACCCCTACAAAGTGACATTAGTATATAACCATTGCGGTTATTATCGTTTTTACAATAAAAACATTAGCTCTTTTTAGCATATATGAAAGTATATACATTCATGCATGCTTAGAAAATGCGAAATGAATGGCATTTTCTTGAGATATCCATATATAATTTCAACAAATTGAACCACCTTTGTGAAAAGTATAGTGGTCCATCCGGTTGACACAGGTTATTTATTAATAGTCTAGATTTACAGATTGAGTCGTACGACAGCCATAAGTGCTTGCAAGTACGCCGCTGTATTTCAGGATACACTCTTGTTTTGTGCCCGCACTCCTGCGATTGTGAATTCGCCCTACCTGTGGCGTGATCTGGTGGGGCTAAAACAGGTTGATTGACTGCGATTTTCATACTTACATCCAGTTTACACCCTACACCGGGCCTGCCGTCTGTGTCAAGACAACTTGCGCGCGGCATGTACGTGTTGATGGAGCCGCACCGCCGATGGGGACACGTTCCCCAGAGCAAACGGCACCAGTTGGATTGCATAGACGACAGGGAATGTAGCGACGTCTGGAATAGTGGCTACTGCAGGGCGCCCTGGGCAGAGTTCGGATAATGGAAAACAGGCAGGTACAAAAGCTGTAGCTGCGAACGCGTGTAATGCAAATATCTTTAAAATGCGCCGTAGTGTCAGTTAAATTGATTTCAACAGGGTTTCACGCACAAAATCTATGAATTTTTTGGGACTAGTGTCGAGTCAACCTTCAAGTGTAAGATTATGAAGGGCATAGGGCACAATTCTAAAATCAAATTATTTCAATAATTATATTAGACGCAGATTTACACTGATACATTCACTTCCGCGGGAAGTGAATGCCTGCTACGCCTTAAGGGCGTGCAGGTTACGCAGATACAACCTTAAATCTGCGTAAATCAGTGTAAATCTGCGTCTTAAAAATAACTGGGAAATGGAACAGTGTCAGATAATATATCTAGCGATATTGTATGGTTGACTCGACACTAGTATAGATTTGGGGCACAAAAAATCGATCAAAAATATCCAGTAACACTGGTGAAGTTCTCAGTACACTTCCAGATCAGATCTATGAGATTATGTGCCAGATAGTGTTCAGCATAATATTCAGATTTGCGTCAACCCAGGACTGACGATTATTTTTCACCTTCTGCCCGACGATTCCCATCAGGTTTTCGACATGATTATTGTTATCTGGAATCTGTATTCCCTTTGTTGCTAATTCTGCAAATAGCGTTACTTTGCCCCCGGTTTTGAGAATGAATTTGCCAGCATTACTATCTTTATTTTTTGATAGTAACTCATTGGCAATTACCAGCAACTCTTCTTGAGTTTTATCTATTCTCCATTTGAGTCTCGCAAAATCAGAATCTTTTCTGTGCTTTTTCACTGAATTTTTCAATGTCAAAATGATTCTGCTGATATCTTTTTTGATTCTCATTCGATCCTCTTTTGGATATTGCTCCTTCCACAAATAATACATCGAAGTTTTAACAAAATGATTTGTATATTGTTGAATTCTATATCCATATGTCTCCAGATTCAATTGTAATTTACCGTCCCCATCGCACACGGCATAGACGTCATCAGACTATCCACAATTATTTTTAATGTGGGTTAATGTTTCTGACCAACTCTTAGCCGTACCCAGGTATAGTAGATATTCTTCCTCCAATTCCAAATTGAGCCCTAAAACACCCTTGATGCTGGGACGACCGCCCGATCTTCTTTTTGATTTAGTATCATCGATGATTATGGCGCCAATAGTTTGGCCATCGTATTGTGAATAGATTGAATGTTTAACGGGTAGCGAGTCGTTTTCATAGAATATCTTCTTTAATTTGAAAGGACTTACTTTGATTTCCTGCAGAATGCCAATTAGAAAAGATGCTTCTGAGAATGATACGATTGTGCAGAGATATTTCCATGAAGGATAGTACATGTAATTAAGCATGTTTTTAACTCTGTTATGCAAATAAGGCACTATGAACGTTTTTTTCCCATATCGTTGAGTGTTCTCTTTGCTTGTAAATCAAATTCAAAATGGTGTGTTTTTATATGCACATTTTTGCTACCTTTTCTTGCATTCACGTGTTGTGCCATATCATCCTGCAAACTATCGAGATACTTCCTGGCAATTTGCCCATAGATATCCTGGGCAAGGATCTACTGCTCAAGATCTTCGATACTGTTGATTCTATCGTCGTTGATATCAAGTTCAACAATCACTTTTCGTTTAGTCATATACAACTAAATCAGTGACGTTTTTATTAAAATATCTTACGAATTATTTGAGAATGGATACTGTGCCCGAGTAAAAACTGGTCCCAAAATAATACTGTTCTACACTAATGTCACCTGAAATATTTACAGATAGACTATAATTGCTTGGTAAATACCAATTGTTCCATAACATCATCCTCATTCCAATCTTGTAGTACACGATGGAAACTGACTTTTTTGGTATTTACAGTTGTATTAAGATATAAGGAAATAGTTGCAGATTCAATAGTTGCACTGGTTGGAATGGAAGATAAATCAAACTTAATAAGACCGTAGAGATTTTGAACGTCTCTAACATTTATTGTAGAATTATTACCATAGTTTGTATTTACTGAACTATTATCTATAATATGTCTCATTGACAAATCTTCAATCAAGGACAACGGTCTCATATTCCTTTGATTGACTTCTTAATCCAATAATAGTTATAAGGAGCACCTGAAGGAACAGACCTCATTTTCGGATCGGTTAGACAAGTACTATTATCTGAAATATTGAAATAATATTCCCAACTCTCGTTAATTTCTGTGATATTATTATAAGATAATATCTGATAGCTATAATTGCCCATTGACCAATTACCACTTTCAAACCAATCTCCATAATTCCAACCGGTGGAATTTAAAGTTCGATTTCTTATCATTAAGCTGATAGTCACATTATCATTATCCCTATCACTAACTTGGAACTTAATAGTAACATTATCACCCTTTTTCGCAAACAGATTGGGTTGATTTGGGTCATCTTTTGTGAAAGTACTGGTCTCGTTATTTGCAGTAATATTATATATTTCCGGAGCCCAGCCAGAAGGTTCTGCAGCAACAGTATTTGAAATATTAGACGGATTACCTGCTTCATCATAAACTCTTACTGCAAAGTACCAGTTACCAGGGTCAATATCATAAACAAAACGATTTTCTTCACTACCATTTTTCAATGCACCGTAAAGAAATCCCCATAATATTGCATTCTCAAAGTCAGCCAAATTTTTGATTGAAGAATTAGAATAACGGACTTCATACTTATTAGCTGAAGTGTCATCATCATAGTCATCGTCGCCTACAGCAGTCCAGTTAAACAATACTACTCCATCTCCTTCACACCAAGGATAAGTTCCTGCTCCCAGATCAGTGATATTTCCCGGCGATATAGTATCATAGATGATCCTACCGGTAACCAGACAATAGATAACAGTATCATTGAATACTTTTTTCCCGTCTGTAAATAAAATATTGACACTGCCTCGCTTTCTATCTGAGAAGTACTCATACCTTGTGAAGTTCAGGACAAAGCCGTGAGATTCCACTATTGTCTTCATTCTATCCTCGAATTCGAGAATTATTGTTGTATTGGAATCATTAAAAGGGTCAATTTCACCTTTCTCAGATGAGACCATTAATGCAATTCCATATTCTTCTCTGATATTTTCAAAATAATCATATGCCCTGTCTGATTGTAGTATGGATGTTTGCTGCCCGGAATTGGCTGCAGAATAAAGGACTGTCCCCATCCCGAGAACAATAATGGCTATTACAAAACCTGAAAGTATGATTATCTGTGCCGATGTGTCGGATTTAAAACAGACTTTATCTTTCATTTATACCACATCGTTATCCGGATTTCTAACAGGCCGTATGAATATACTTTTGCTGTAGTTGAATACAGGATGCTGTTGAAGATTAAACGTTCTCGCTGTTGGCTGAAAGTTGATTGGTCATGTCCTGCGAGATATATTACGGTGCCTTTGTCAAATGGTGCTTCTATAAAGGTTATTTTTGGATGATCCACACCACCAGATTCATTTTGGGGTACTGCCATTATACTATTTTTTGGGTTAAATCCAGTAATATTTAAACGAAATGCTGAAACTGTTCCATTTGTACCAGGAAGTGTTCCATATTCAGTGTAAGACTGTGCAAGAGGATGAAAACATGCTCCATCGTTCCCAGTCAAATTATCAGTTAAATACTTACCAAGGGTATCTCGATATGGTGAACGTCCAAGAAGCTGAATTGTATTATTGGTATTGAAATATTCTTGTACACCTATAAACCCGTGCCATGTATGATTATTCAGATCAACCTCTTCTACCCTATCATCGATTTCTTTAATTGAAGCACATTCAGCAAGAAGTACGCCGCCATCAGAAACCCAGTCAATCATATTTCTTACTACCATAAAATCAGACAAACGATCTTCAATCATTTCTGTGTGGGGTACAATGAGAATGTCATAATTTCCAAGGTTTCCATTTATTATATTGTAACTATCAAGCACGGTATAAGATATTCCAGAATCAGAAAAATAGTTGGTCATGGTCCCAGCTTCCGGATATACTGCAATTCGGGGACTGCCTGTCAGCCAAGTTGTATGGGAATACTTAATTTCTTCACTTGAATTGTGGATTATGATTTTTTCAGATGGACTATCATGTGCAAGGGTAAGACCACCATCAATTTCAACTTTATTATCCGTTGCATGACAATTCGTGCCGTTAATTGTAATACTTGATAGTTCTTTGCCAACTGATTCGACAGTAATATTGGAAATTGTTAAATCGAAAGACGCTTTATTAAATATCACAATTCCAATTATTTTACTTTCATTAAGATCATCATATGCTACACTTGTTGTATCAATATACAGATATTCCGAATCATTTCCGGAATCAGGACCATTCCCTGGATTAATATTTGAAGTACTAGTAGTAAGGTAAATGATTTTTTTAGAACCATCGCTTAGATTAAAGATCATGTTAATTTCTGTGCCTGTCATATTATTATTGAATTCAATTTTGTCAATTTTACAAGATGGTACATCGATAGGATTTTCAGCCCAGTCTCTTATTCGATTCTTAATAATTGGTGTTAAATCAGCAACATCAATCACATAAGGTCCACCTGCATAATCCCTTTCTTTTGTTTCGCCACTTCCATTCCATGGATCAAGTGAAGTATTGATAGGGTATGCTGATTCATTGAGGCTATTTCCCCTTGGATCCATCAATAATTGATATACAGGTATCCCAAGATCAGAGATTTTCAAAATAAGATTATAAGCTGTTATGTTATTATTCTGCTTTTCATCCATTGGGATAATAAGAGAACCATTACCAAAGCTCTTATTGGTTATAGACATACCAGTGAGACGTCCAACCCCGCCGGCAGGTGCTCCCTTGGTAACTATAATCTCATTAAAGGATATCCCGTTTCCACTTGGATATCCATTTCGAATAATTGTAAAATACCTTCCTCCATCATAAAGTTCGACATTATATGCAACATTATCTGGTAGAGTATAATTAAGAAATTCGTTCAAATCATCGAATTTATTTTCAGACAAATAATACTGCAATTTATTGTCATAATCAGGTTTATCAGGTGGTGGTGGACTGTTCTTCAGCAGGTCAATTGTATCTTCACCGTAATGCATGAGTTGGGTCTTTGATTGGGCATCCGCCTGCTGGACACCAGATGGGGCCTGGGATACTACAAATAACAAAGCTGTGATGATCAACAAAGCCCCCATAAAAGCCTCGACTGTCATCATCTGGGCTGTCTCATTGTTGGTTATGTTATTCGTATTCTTCATTCTTACCACACCCAGATAGTAGTTTTTAATGAAAACTCTTCAATCGTAGAATTTGAGCTAAAAAAAGTAATTCCAGGTTGACTTGCCATCAAATTATCGCCATTTAACTGAACATAAAAAAGATCTGCAGATTCCCAGTTGTCTATATTATTTATAGTATTGATTGGAATGTTAATTTTAATAATGTCACTTACTTCAGATACAGATACTGGAAGTGTTGTGAGATTACCATTTTTATAAATTTCAAACACATCATTTTGTAAATCATGTGAATGAGTAATTTCAGATTCATGGTTTAATCCAATTCCAATTGAAATATCTGAAATAGTTTGTGAATGGTCAGGTATTATGCTCAAATTAGCAACAGTAAATTCTATACCTCCATTAGAAAGAATGTATGAAAAATTATTATTATCAAGACCGAATAAAGGTTTTTCTAAACTCATTGTCCCATAATCAAGTTGATTCATCCTTGAATATCGAACAACAGATACGACATCTCCTTTATCTCCCACCATTTCAGTTGCTCTTTGGTTAGCAGCACTCACATTATATTTACTCTCATTAAGTGGTCTGATTTGTATATAGAAATTATATCTTCCAAGACCCATGGCCCTTGATGCATTATCAAGTTCTGGACCTGATGATGACGATACAGGATATTCCCACCACGAACCTTGATTCTCCATAATAGTGTTGATCTTCCCCGGATCCAGCGTATTTTTTTCATTACTATCCAGTAAACCGATTTTAGTGACATTTGAATAATTATAATTCCCACTATAATTCCATTTGAATTCCCAATCAGTCCCTTCACCATCATCACATTCCCAGTACCCCTTATCCTCAACCAATAACGTTACTGCCCGGTCGGCTGTAGGATACAGTTCTTTCGAATATCCCGAATAAGGTGTAATAATACTGGAAAGGACACTTACTGCAAATATAAATGCAATGACAATTACAGCTACAGCCGTTAAAAAGTCCATACTTATATTTGCTTTTTCATCCTCTGTTAAATGGAATGATCTCATAGTCTTATCCCTGGGAAATCGTAATCTCAGAAGTATTACTTATTATCAATATTTTTCCGGAATCACTCAAAGCCGATCCATTAATTTCGATAAGGGCATCAACAGAGTTCAGTGGAACATAAGCAGTGACGCTTTTTCGCATAGATGTCAATTTTAATACTTTATTGTCTATCTTAAAAGGATCATTATCTGATATTTCAACAAAATAACCCGTGCCTGCGATTTCAGCAGGTATATCCAGGGAAATACTATTTGCCCCATCGGTAGGAGTAGTAAGATATGTATTTGTAATAGCAGAGGATATAAGGTTGCCAGTATCTGTCAATTCAATATAGATCGCCTGTCTTGAAGAACTATCTACTACTGAATTGAACGTCATGGTCATTAATCCAAGGAATATCATTGAAATCGTAAATATTAAAATATATTCCACAGGTATTGCCTGCCCATCTTCATCGTTAAGCAACACCCTCATTTTTCATTCACTCCACTCTTGCCAATATCTTAGTCTCATAAATTGAAAGCTGAATATAATTACCGCTGCCTGAAACACCAATTTCTATTTCCACATTGCCGCCGGATTGATCAACTGAAAAATCACTTGGAGCAAGGCCGGCATTTAATAAAGTATCATTGAAATAGCGACCCCACGAGTCATCATTCTGGCTGGAGATTTTGATATTAACACTATTTACTTCTCCTGAATAAAGATTACCCCTCCCTTCAAATGACGTCCGGATCTTTCCAGTCCCTTCACCACCAATGGAACTATTTGCCCCTGTGACATTGATGATATGGATCATCAGGCCGATATTACCTGAGCCAAGGTCACTTGCATAGATCAGCGGGTCTATTTCCATATATGAACCGGTTGAATACTTGGAGATAGTCGCACCGTTTTCAAAGACCACGCTCCGCGATTTATACTTATAACTTATAGTACCCGGTACCGCAGTAACAGGATTACTGCTGCCAGAGTAACTTATCTTGATTTCAGTATTTTGAGGTTCAACAAATATTGATCCACCGCCCATTTTCACTTTAGTTATCCGGCCCATACCGGCTCCGGTGACCGGACCGTTTATGATCTCCAGGACATCATTCTGCAGGACAGAAAAAGAATTCTTGGCGTTAGATACCTGGGTAGTATATTTTATCGAATCAATAAAAGGAATTCCCGTAGTATAGATTATCCCGATAGAAACTACAACAATGCTTAATATAAGGATCATTCCGATAACAGGAGATACTCCACTGCGGTCCTTAAGCAGATTCTTATAGTTCATAGGCAACAAGCAGGAAATTATCATTAGTAGTTATTTGATACACTACTATATAAGATTTTTATTGTTTAAATGCCGGTATAGTGTATCTCTCCGGACGGGGTCACGCCCCGCACCCCTGATGATCCATTCAAATTCTTCCGGCGGCATGTATTCCCCATTAGCTGCCCCCGCGCTCTTTGATATCTTCTCTTCCATCAGCGTGCCGCCCAGGTCGTTTACACCACACAGCAGGGAAAATTGTGACATTTTTTTACCCAGCTTGACCCAGCTACCCTGGATATTCTTCACCTGCGGGAACAGCAATATCCTCGCCATGGCATGTACTATGAGGTCTTCGACACCTGTTGTGGCATATGCCCCTTGAGACATCAGTTCTTTGCCAAGTGGATTATTGTAGGGCATGAAAGGCAGGGGTACAAACTCTGTAAAACCTCCGGTCGCAGCCTGAATATCCCTTATCTTAAGTATATGGTCTATACGCTCTTCTTCTGTTTCGATATGACCATACATCATTGTTGCTGTAGTGGGTATGCCTTCACGGTGCGCCGTCATTATCACTTTAGTCCACTGGTCCACTGTAAGCTTATTGGGGCATATCTCCCGGCGGACCCGTTCTGAAAGAATTTCGGCAGCAGTACCAGGCATTGTATCTAGCCCTGCTCGTTTTAATTCCTGGATGGTTTCATTAATAGCTGTTTTACTATTTTTAGCCATGTGAAATACTTCCATGGGCGAGAAAGCATGAATGTGTAAGTGTGGGAACCTGGATTTTATTCCACTGAGAATGCCGCAATAATCTTCAAGGTACATATCTTCCATCAGGCCGCCCTGGATACATACCTCCGAAGCACCCAATCGAACAGCTTCCCCTGCCTTGTCAATGATCTCCCCAGTGGTTAACCTGAACCCCTTATATCCTTTAAATGCACAGAACCTGCAGGTACCAATGCACTGGTCTGAGAAATTAATATTCCTGTTAATTATATATGTTGCAGTATTGCCTACCAGAATGGCCCTTAACCTGTCAGCCAGCTTAAATATAAGAATTGGGTCACACCGCAGCAGTACCTGAGCGTCTTTTTTTGTCGCTTCCCCGGCAATTAAACGATCGATCATGTCATCAGGCATATCTGCCAGGATATCATTGAAAATATCAGTTAACAGGACTGCATATTGCTGATTCATGACTATTACACTTTCCTTGGGTCTGTTGTCAATCTGGAAAGTATATAAGCTTTTATAGATTTCGAGAGCACTGATCATGTCAGTGCACATTATACGATTTGCATTTAGGGTTTTTATGCTGGATGTGACTGTCACAAACAAGCTCTGCTTGCTGTCTAATATTTTTATATTTAATGTATATAATCACGTGCAATTTATCAAAAAAATTACGGGAAAGTATTTCAACTAATAGCACCCCCTTAATTAATACTATGAACCTAACGCCTGCAGTAAAGACCATTCTGGTAACAGCACTCATTTTCGCATCGGTCCTGGCAGGGGGATGCCTTCGGGAGTACGAAACCACCAGCCTTGCCATCAATGAGGTAGACATCTCGGCCGAGGTCATAGATGACGACACCGCCCGGCTCAACATCATCACCTACGTAAGCAACAACGGCAAGACCTCCGGTGAAGTCGAGATACAGGCAAAAGCTTACAACCTGGGTACCAACCTGCTCATGGCAGATGAGAAAATATCCATGGGCAACATCGGTAAGGACAGGACCCGGAACGGTACAGTGGAGCTAAAGGTTCCAATTACAGGCAACTACCGCATTGAAGTAACACTGTATGAGGACGGCGGGCAGATAACTTCGGGCACTGCTACCATATCAGGCCTCGAATCCCTGCTCACCAGCCCAAAGCATTCATATATCAATATCCGCGATGTGGACGTGGCCATGTTATCAAGAGGTGATACCACCACCATCCTGAAGGTGACCACCTTCCTGGATAACTACGGCAGGTCGGATTCGTCACCCTTAACATCACTGGTGAAACTGCGGGATGCAAAGACCAACCTCATAGGCCAAAGCGGCAATATCAATGTAGGCGTGGTAAAGGCAGATACCACTGTGGTCAAGAATATCGAACTTGAAGTGCCAAAAGACAGGGATTACAGGGTGGAGGTAATGATATTCGAAAATGACCGCATCATTACCGAATATGGCGTATCATTATTCATGGCACCCGACAGTCAAGGTGATGAAGATGTGGTTACGAAGACCAGGTCTGTGAGTACAACAGAGACCATTACTACTGAATTTGTTGTGCCAGAATCTGCCCCCAGGCCCCCCGATGATGTGTACAGGACAGGGGATTACGGAGCCCCGATGGCGGAAGGACCAGGCATATTTGTCGCAATTGTGGGTCTGATGGCAGTGGCTGTGATACTGGGAAGAAGAAAAAATAAGGACAGGTGAGATGGATGGAAGAGAATGAAACTGTTAAGAAAAAAGGCCATACAGACAATGTCAGGTTATTCAAGACTGGCCTGATTTTAATCCTGCTACTTATATTGCTGGTTGCCTCCTTTGGATTCTACCAGGGCATGCACGACGCCATCTATGACCTGTTTGACTACAGATATACAAACCTTATAGGTTCCATTTTTGACTTGGCAATAATAGCGGCCATACTGTATGTCGTCAGGGAATTCTATATCAAGAGACAATAATCTTTCTTAAGGCTATTTCTTCTGGCCGACCCAAATTATATCAAGCCTGCATACTATTGTACTCTGAGAGAGGAAGGACGGCCACCGGGTCACCTGACCTGAGGAAAGTCCCCCCACCACCCGGATACACGAACGCCTGTAGAGGGCGTAGGACGAGAGTCCTGGCAGTTGCCGTCTAAAACCGGTGGCTCACACGGTCTGCCTTATGGCAGGCTGTATGATGGCACAGAAACGATACCGCTCCGCGTCAATGCTATGATGCTGTAAAGCTGAGGTCGCGCGGGAGGCGGATGGAACGCGTGAATCCTCGTGGGTGCAAGCCAAACAGGGGCCATATGCCTGTCCGGGGCCGGTCCGGAGTTGGCGCTTAGCCGAATGCCGTTATATGGCGGATCACATCCTTAAGGGAAGTGCCGCTAAAACAGAAGGGGGCTTACTCTCCTCACTCATTTCATAATTATTTTATTGATTAATTTTCAATTTGTTTTTGAATATCTAACTTTGAAGTCCTTACTTCAGAAATCAGGGCATCAATTTGGGCCATTCTTGTTTCATCCTCTGCTTTAGAAAAAAGGTCACGGACTTTTTGTAACGCAAAAATTAAATACTCATTAATGTCAGGTATGGTTGAAATGTCTGTTGGGTCTATAGTAGCTGCAATTTCCATTTGTGATTTCAAATAATTAGGCATATCGCCGATTTCGAAGAATATCCTATTTGCAGTTAAAAAATTAACAAGAGAAGTAAGCAAATCTCCTTTTTCTCTGTAAAAAACACCAAGTTGTGCATTTGTCATTGCAATACTACTGCGGTCGCCCAGCTCGGTTTTGATTTTTAATGCGGCATTAGACTTTTCCAGTGCAGCATCGTACTCGCCCTTTAACCGGTGGACGATGCCCATGTTGCCAAGTGTGGTGGCAATGCCGCTTCGTTCGCCCAACTGGTTTTGAATTTTTAATGCTTCATTATATTTTTCCAATGCCGCATCGTACTCGCCCTTTGACTGGTGGATGTTACCCCTCTTGAGAAGTGAGGTGGCAATGCCGCTTCGTTCGCCCAATTCGATTTGAATTCCTAACGCATCGTTGTATT
The DNA here is from genome assembly GCA_014237145.1 of ANME-2 cluster archaeon. Taxonomy (NCBI): domain Archaea; kingdom Methanobacteriati; phylum Methanobacteriota; class Methanomicrobia; order Methanosarcinales; species ANME-2 cluster archaeon. The sequence goes on along the minus strand of JAAXOC010000046.1, from coordinate 28,385 downwards.
TTTCCAGTGCATCCTCATACTCGCCCTTTGAGAAGTGGATGTTCCCCATCTTGCCAAGCGTGTTCGCAATACCGCTACGGTCGCCCAGCTCTTTTTCAATTTCTAACGCATCATTGTATTTTTCCAGTGCATCCTCGTACTCGCCCTTTAACTGGTGGATGATACCTATGTTGTTAATCGTGTCCGCAATTCCGCTGCGGTCGCCCAGCTTGTTTTTAATTTCTAACGCTTCGTTGTATTTTTCAAGTGCATCCTCGTACTCGCCCTTTAACTGGTGGATGATACCTATGTTGTTAATCGTGTCCGCAATTCCGCTGCGGTCGCCCAATTCGTTTTTAATTTCTAATGCTTCATTATATTTATCCAATGCCGCATCGTACTCGCCCTTTGACTGGTGGATGTTACCCATGTTATGAAGCGTGGTCGCAATCCTGCTGCGGTCGCCCAGCTCGTTTATAATTTCTAATGCTTCATTATATTTATCCAATGCATCCTTGTACTCTCCCTTTAACTGGTGGATGTTACCCCTGTTGATAAGCGTGGTGACAATTCCGCTGCGGTCACCGAGCACATTTTGAATTTCCAAAGCTTGGTTTAATTTTTCTGAGGCAAGATTATAATCACCTTTATTGATCAGAATAGAGCTAATTGAATCCAGCAATATTCCATAGATTTTGTCTTTATTTTTCGAAACCTCTAATGCCTCTTCCAAAATTTGCAGTGCATAATCCCATTTTCCATGTCGTTCAAGCAACCTGGAATTTTCAAGAAATAATATCCTGGCAATATCATTATAATTCTTGTCAAGTTTGATTTTGGATGCGTCTTTTAATGATTTTTCCGGATTATTTTCCTTTAAGTATGCTAAAGACCTGGCAGCTAAAAGTGCTTTTCTTTTATTCTCATCTGTTTCTTCCCATAAAATGGTAGTAGATAAATCAATGATCTTTTTATCATCGTCCAATTTAGAGATAATATCTCCTAAATTTGCGTTGATCAATTTGCTTTCTATTAAATCCTGTATGTAAGAAGTATCCAAATAAAATGCATCTGAAGCGGAAACTTCAATCAGGTCAGCTTCTTTAATTAAAATGTCCTCTAACCGTGGTCTTAATGAAATAAGGATTTTTGAGTACAATTTCTCAGAGGATTTAAAATTTTCATTCATCGATTTCCTGAGGATTCTACCAATCTGCTCAAAAAAATCGGCATCAGATAACTTTTTTATTGGAGCAGTTGGATTTAATGAATCACCATAAAGATGTATAAATCCTTTAGAAGCTAATGTTTGTGCAATTGTTAATATTTTAGTTTCATCAAATGAAGTAAGATTCGAAATTTCATCATTGATTTGAGTAACAGTAAGAGAAAAAATAATTTTAAATTCATCTGAATTTAATTCAGCAAATTGATTTGCCACTAATTCACAAAAAGCTGTTTTTATAGCATGATCAACATCATCACATTTCATTCTTATATCTATAGCATCATTGAGAAAATCCATGCAATCGATTGGATCTTCAAAATTTTGAAGTGCAAAATTAAATGGAAAATCACTAAATAATTCCGGGTTTAAAAGTTTATCATCAAAAATCGTTTTTTGAACACTTTCTACAACTGTTACTTTTAATTGCGATATCCATTTACGATAGGTTTTAACTTGAGGTTTGGTTATGATCGCAATTGTTAATAATACTGGGAGGCGCCTATATTTTTGATAATAATTATTTAATTGCTGTTCATTATTAATATAAGTGGCAATTATTATATTTTCATCTAATTTTAATCCGTTTATTTCAGCAGGACGATGTTGATTTGAAAAAGATTCTTCAATTGATTCCCAGTTTAACTCTAATAAAATGGGATCTTTTTTTCTTAATCCATATAAGATTAAATCCAACAACTTGTTTCTTTTTTGAATTGGAATATCAAATGGAATTACCAAAGGTCTTTCAAGCTGCCCCAGTTCAAGAGTGAAATTGGGCACCGATGACGGGAATAGGAAATGCATCAGGAATCCAACCGATAAAACATGAAATCAGATGAAATCTTATATGAATGAGGATTATACCTGTTTTCAGGAATGATGACTCCAAAATCATCAAGCATATCTAATAAATCGTTTTCAATTCCTAATTCACTAATAATTTTTTCTTTCGGAAGAAATTCTGAGCCAGCTGAAATGAAATGTTTAGCAATCCTTTCAATGGTTGGTTCATCAAAAGTGCTGTAATGGGCTTTAGTAAATCCTCTTAAATTGTTGACGATTCCTGATGAATCCAAATCGGCATCAACAATCAAATAATGTAACCAGGTCAGAAATGAAAGTGGGTTTCCTGTGCAATCCTTTAGTATTTCTGCAATATCCAACAACTGCGTTCTTAATAATTCATCTTTCTTAGGACATCCAATTTCCAATCGCTTTTTAAGTACAAGCATTAATCCATCAGAAGTCATTGGTTCAATGTATTGAACCTCCTTAAAATCTCTACCTATATTCCTATCTGCAACCTCTCTTCGCATAGATGTAACAATTATTGGTTTTTTTAGTTTTATGATCTCTGTAACAAAACCATCAATTGAGTCTTTATCTTCCAGTTGATCTAAATTGTCGATGTATATCAAAATATCAGCAAAATCATGGATTTTTTTAGTAACATTTTCCAATAATTTTATTATGAATTTTGAATCAATGGATTGCTCAATTTCATGTGATGTTGTGTGGTCTTTTCCATCAACTGCGCCAATCTTTGAGCGTAATGTTAAAATGTTTAAAATACCGATACTGCTCTCTATGTTTCCCTCTAAACGTTCAACAATTGTTATAACATCAGTATCTTTTAATGTTTTTGCATAAGAGATATAATCTAAAAATGCAATCTCTTTATCAATTACATCATTTTTATTTTGATTTTTGGTATAAAAATCATGTAATTCACCAGCTAAATTCTTGCAAATATCTCTTAGGAGATCTTCTGGATTTCTTGCTTCATCGCCGTCAATCATAATACTTATAAGGTCTCGTTCTTCGGAAATATCCTTAATAATTTTTCGAATTAATATCGATTTTCCCACACCCCTTTCTCCATATATCATTAATTTTCTTCTTTCTTCATCCCGATTATCAAGGAACATTCCAATTTTTCCTTTAATTTTCGAATACTCTTCGTCACGATTTGCGAATAATTTTGTATCAAAACTATTTGGCCTCATACACATAATGTAAAGCGGCATTTTGTTACCCTCAAAAAACTTTATTCACATGATTTATATTTATTAGATAAATAGTTACGGTAATTCCTTCTAATTATTTTATTGCTTTTTTTCACAATGCACATTCATGTGAGCATGGCGGCCATGGCGGAGGGGAAACTTCTGCACCCATTCCAAACACAGCAGACAAACCCCCCCCATGTTCCTCAATTTAATAATATCTTGAAGCAAAAATAGTTGAAACACGATTAGTATAATCATGTATCAACAGAACAGAAAAACTCACTTGCCCGAACATAAGCCCCAATTAATGACTGCCAACTACTACTTACTCCACAACACAGTAGACTGGTCCTGCCAAAAATCAACCCTAAGCATACAGCGGTTCTGCAGAGCTTATTACTTCCTGCCTGGAGTAATGACTGATATCCGGTGATGTCCAAATATCCACAATGCACCCGAGAAGTACTGACAACTCAATCTTGATCTTACCTAATTTGATCAGCCCGGGTATACGGTTCGATTCGAATTCAACAAGCATATTGACATGATCAGCCGATATACCATTCCATTGACTGGGGGAACCAATAATTGACAGGATACGAATATAATTTTTCCTGCAGAACTCTGAAAGCTCTATTCTGGGGATTTCAGTGGTAAATTTATTGTACATCAACTCACTCCCTATAACATTGTGGTTTTAAAACTTACATTTATATAGTGCCATACATTTTTTTTATACCTTCAATTACTTAACTTCATAATATATAATATTTTTTAAACGGTTTTGATAACGTACAATCACCTGGAGAAAAACTACCTAACCACGTGTAATAAAATCCTGCTTCATCCTGGCCCTGGCCAGCCTCGGCAGTTCTCCCCATATAGCAAACCCGTCATTCCTGATCACAATTGCACCCTGGATGGCCTGCACTCCCCTGATCACATCAAAGGCTTCCTCAAGTTCGCCCTCATCCGGCACAGCATTACCCAGTGCCGTAGCAGCCGCATCTGCCAGCGACACATTCCCGGACACCACCAGGGCTGCATCGGCAGTCCCAAAACTGATAGACGGCCCTACAGTACCCGATGAAGTGCAGATGCCCTGGACAGTGTCACCTGGCTGTATTTCAAGCCCCAGGTCTTTTATGGAAGAATTGCCGGCAAATATACCAATTAACAGGGGCCGGTCAGTAAAAAGCGCAATATCCCCTCCATTGTCCACAAATGCATAAGTAGCTCCTGCCTCCACCATGGCCTCCACTGCCATCCATGCAATGGTCCCGGCCACAGCACCCATGGGCCCGATGCCTACTGTACTGCATGCCCCTGCCATCCTGCGGACAATATCAGGGGCTGAGTCCGGTACATTATATGGTTCAAGTGTGATCCTGAAAAAAGGGTCAGAGCTGATATAACCCTCCAGGAGGCTTCGCTGTTTCCTAATGGCTGCCCTGGCTATCTCGATATACTCTTCCTTATCAGCGCCCAGTGTTACAATAGTTTCTTTCAACCTGTAGTGAACCCGCAAATAAGCATCACTTTCCTTGTTTATGCATATGAACTGCCATATGTTTATCTATCTTAAATATAATTCCTTAACCATGAAGGTAGTGCGGGACCCCATTCACGGTTATATCGAACTGGATGAACTGGCACTAGCAATTATCGATACACCCCAGATGCAGCGGCTGCGCAGGATTCGGCAGCTCGGCCTGTCACACCTGGTCTATCCTGGAGCTAACCATACCAGGTTTGAGCACTCCCTGGGTACGTATCACCTGACATGCCAGTTGCTTGAGCACATTGACCATAACACACCCGATGAGGTCAGGCTTGCCGCACTGTTGCACGATGTTGGGCACGGTCCGTTCTCACATGTCACCGAAGACCTGCTCAGGCAATATACAAGACGCGGGCATGAGGAGATGTCCCACATACTCAGGCAGCCTGAACTTGCAGTCATCCTGGATGAGTTCTCGATCAAGCCATCCAGCATCACCGCCCACATCAGGGGTGAGACCCAAATAGGTAGTGTGCTAAACAGCGAGATAGACATGGACCGTATGGACTATCTGGTACGGGACGCCCATTATACTGGTGTGGCCTACGGCGTCATCGACCTGGAAAGACTCATTCATTCCCTTAAATTCTATGAGGGAAAATTCGTGATAGAACCAGGGGGCCTGCAAGCTTGTGAAAGCTTATTGGTGTCCAGGTTTTTCATGCACCCTACAGTATATTACCATCATGTAAGCAGGATTGCAGAGACCATGTTGCTGCGAGCCTGTCAGGCTGCCATTTCCGAAGGGGCACTGGAAACTGCCGGGCTGCAATCCATGGATGACGGCATGCTGGAAGCACGTTTGATGGATGCCGGCGGTTATGCTACCGAACTGATGACCAGGATACGGGAACGTAAACTCTTCAAACGTTCACTGTATGCCAGCCTGGCATCGGTAAACAGGGAAGTGGTGGAGCGTTACCGCAACAGCCCAAAACGACTTGAGCAGGAACTGGCCGGGGAAGCAGGCGTACCTGCCGAGTATGTGATTGTGGATATACCAGGGATGCCAGACATGAGTGAAATGAAGGCCAATATTGTGTTCAACGGCAGGATGGTCCGGCTGGACGAGGCATCACCCATAGTGCGCAACCTGGAGCAGGCGCATATGGATAACTGGAGACTGGGTGTATATACACTGCCCGAATACAGGGAACAGGTCACCACTAGTGCCAGTGATTTCTTCCAGGTTAAAAAGGATACCAGGCAGTTGAACCTCAGTGAGATGCTGGGCGAATAATTGTGAAATTACCGATTTTATTAGGGTAACCGAAATCATCCTGGCATTTATCACATATATTTATGTACAATTAGATAAAACTTAATAATAGGTTTGCTTCCAGGATTAGTGGAGAACTGGGTGCGGAACTTAAATGTGCTTATATGCTAGCAATAAGGACTGGCAGGCAAAACACATTGAACAAGAGGTGAATATAAAATGGCTGAATCCAAAGTTTCTAAGGAAGAACAAGATAGACTCAAGAAGTATGATGCACAAGTGAGAGACAGAAAAGCTCCGAAACCCAAGGCTTAAAAAATCAAGCTTGAAAGTGTTTTAAAAGTCGATTTGAGTTTTGTAGAAAATTTTAAATGTGGAAATCCTGTAAATCACACATATTATCTGTCCAGATCGAATGATGTGAAATTTACAGGACATTCTTTTTTTCAGGAAAATATTTTCCTGATTCACATCTTCATAAAGCCTAACTTTTATATAATTATTTCGCAGGTTGCTAATGGGATGAGCGATTACTTAAAGCGATATCCTTATATATTGAATCGTGCTACTATGTTACACACTAGCACAGTGAGGTGGACTTATGTCAGAAATCGGAAAAAGCATTAGATTAGAACGAATATTGGACCGGCAGAGCAGGAATATGGTAATAATACCAATGGACCACGGCATATCAGTAGGCCCTGTGACCGGGCTGGTAGATTTGCCAAAGATGGTAGATAAGGTTGCCGATGGTGGTGCCAATGCGGTACTACTCCAGAAGGGGATGGCAAAGCACGGACACAGGGGTTATGGGTCCGATGTGGGGCTTATCATCCACATGAGTGCATCCACTGCCCTTGGACCCGATCCTAATGATAAAGTGCTTGTATGTACAGTAGAAGAGGCCATCAAACTGGGAGCAGATGCTGTAAGCGTTCATGTCAATATAGGTAGCGAAACCGAATCAGACCAGTTGAAAAAACTAGGTAATGTTGCTGAAAGTTGTGATATTTGGGGTATGCCCCTGCTGGCCATGATGTATCCCAGGGGAAAGAACATTACTGACCCCAATGACCCTAAACTGGTAGCACATGCCGCACGTGCAGGGGCTGAACTGGGAGCCGATGTGATCAAGACCAACTATACCGGTGACCCTGACACATTCAAGGACGTTGTTGCCGGATGCCCGGTCCCTGTGGTCATGGCAGGCGGTCCCAAGACCGAGACCGATGCTGAGTTTTTGGAGATGATCAAGGGCTGCCTTGATGCAGGTGGCAGGGGCGTCGCCATAGGTAGAAATGTATTTCAACATCCCAATCCAACAAAGATGACCAGGGCAATCACCAGGATAGTGCATAACAATACAAGTGTGGAGGAAGCCCTGGAGGAACTGAAGTGAACGTTGATAAGACATTATGGATAAAAGCAGATACCGGGGACTGGGATGACCGGAAACAGAGGATAACTACCGGACTTGAATCCGGAGTAGATTTCATTCTGGTCAATGAAGACGATATTGCCCTGGTACGGGAACTGGGCAGCATAAAAGTGGCTGCCTTTGTCAGGGATGGGGAAGGGGATGCAGATGTCTTTGTTGTGGGTAAGAACAGCGAAGGCGACGGCACACATCCATTGCCAAATGACCTGTCAGGAAGCAGGGATATCAACCTGGCCATCCAGTTAAAGGACAGGGGATTGACCACAGCCGGATATGTAGTAATCCAGGATAAAGAGTACGAAGAATTTGCTGCCGAACTAGGCAAGGTCTGTGATTATATCATAGTGGTGGGAACGGACTGGAAAGTCATCCCGCTGGAGAATCTCATCGCAGCCCTGCAGGAACTGGACGTTAAGATCATATCAGGTGTTAGGGATGCAGAAGAGACCATAGTCGCATACGAGACAATGGAACACGGTTCAGACGGGGTGCTCCTGGATACCGATGACCTATCTGAGATCAAGAGAACGGTTAAGGCTGTAGAGCAGACCGGGTCTGAGGAAATACCCATTAGTGTTGCCACAATCACCAAGGTCAAGCCTGTTGGAATGGGGGACCGTGTCTGTGTGGACACATGTTCCTTAATGACGCTGGGTGAAGGTATGCTGGTTGGCAGCCAGTCCAACGGTCTGTTCCTGGTACATTCCGAATCAGAGGACAGCCCCTATGTCGCAGCCAGGCCATTCAGGGTGAATGCGGGTGCAGTCCATGCCTATGTCAAGGTGGGTGAGCGAACCCAGTACCTCTCAGAACTTAGTGCAGGGGATGAAGTGCTGGTAGTGGATTCCAAAGGATGCCAGAGGCCTGCCATTGTTGGAAGGGTCAAGATCGAGAGAAGACCCATGCTGCTTGTCGAAGCAATGGTAGATGATTATATTGTCAAGACCATACTCCAGAATGCCGAGACAATCAAACTTGTCGGCAGGGACGGAAAACCCATTTCAGTAGCTGTCCTGAAGGAAGGAGATGAAGTGATGGTCAATTATGAGGATACTGCCCGGCATTTCGGTATGAAGATCGAGGAAACCATTATCGAGAAATAACAGAGACTTTTTAATTTATTCTGGATGAAATAGATCATGGCAAAGAAGATCAAACACAGAGGCACACAGAGCGTTATTGTTTCTCTGTGCTCTCTGTGCACTCTGTGGTTATAGACCATTCCAGGAAACGTACATGAAATTCTTCGAATGACATGCTCAAAAAATGAAAGAACCCAAGGGTACTTTCATGCTAAATAATAAAAAGTCTCAAATAGCACGGTACAAAGGAATGGTACATATAGGACATGTTGACCTTGGGCAGGGCCCGGGCATAGTGGCTGCCATTGGCGCTGACCCCATCCAGACTGCCAGTAAGGCCAGGTCAATGGGTGCCCACATCCTTGAAGTAAGGATAGACCTGCTGGGGATAAAGGATAAAAATGAACTGGCCCTGCTGCTGGATAAATTACATGAACGGGTTGGCCTGCCCATCATAGCCACCAACCGCTGCCTAAAGGAAGGCGGACGTTGGGACGGTAGTGAGGGGGCCAGGGTGGAACTGCTTATATCTGCACTGACCAGGGTGGATGCTGTGGACGTGGAACTATCCGCTCCTCTACGCAGCAGGGTGGTGGATGCGGCAAGATCATTGAACAGGGTATTGATAATCTCATCCCATGATTTTAAGGTCACGCCACCTGCCAGTGTTATGACGGCTACATTGCAGCAGGCCATGGCTGCTGGGGCAGACATTGCCAAACTTGCAGTGACCCCCAACAGCACTGCTGATACTCTGTCCCTCCTTATGGTCACACAGGACGCGGACTTTCCTGTGAGTACCATTGCCATGGGTAAACTGGGAAGCCATACCAGGGTGGTGGCCCCCATCTATGGTTCTGTGCTTACTTACGGCGCAGTGGAGGATGCGGTGGCACCGGGCCAGTTAAGAATAGATGAATTGAAACACTTCATGGAGGTGCTGATCTGAAAACCATATTTGCGGTGTTAGGCGACCCTGTAGAGCACAGCCTGTCACCTGTTATGCACAATGCTGCCTATAAAGCCCTGGGTATGGATTGTGAATACCACAAGTTCAGGGTCACCCCGGATGACCTTGAAGGTGCTATTAAAGGTGCCAGAGCCATGGGTTTTGGTGGGCTCAATCTTACCATTCCACTTAAAGAGAAAGCACTGGGGATCGTGGAGCCGGATACTATGGCACAAGCTATTGGGGCAGTGAATACTATAGAGTTTTCAGATGATACCATTGCTGGCATTACCGGCATTGTCGGCTATAATACTGACGGCATAGGGGCAGTGAAAGCTTTAGCAGCATCTGGTGTGGATATCCCTGGTAGCATGGTATTGATACTTGGTGCCGGAGGTGCGGCAAGGGCCGTGGCCTACCAGCTGGCAAAGGATGGTGCCCGGGTAATAATAGCAAACAGGACACTTGGAAAATCACAGGAGCTGGCTGGAAATGTCAGGTCAGTGGGAGATGCAAATGGTACGAGCCTGGAAGAACTGCCCGAACTAACAGCAGATGCTGATATTATAATAAATACCACATCAGTGGGAATGCATCCTGACATTGAGCAGACCCTTATCACTGCAGATATGATGCATACTGGACAGGTGATATTCGATATCGTGTACAGCCCGCTTGAGACCCGCCTGCTCAGGGAAGCGAAAAAAGTAGGGGCTGTTACCATAGACGGTATCAAAATGCTTGTACTACAGGGTGCCGAAAGTTTCAGGATATGGACCGGCATCGAACCACCTGTCGGCGTGATGGAGCAGGCAGTACGGGACGTACTTGGGAGTAAATAACAGTTGATGAAATTACAGTGGATACTATGAAGATCCTGATCATTGGCGGCACAGGCGAAACTGGGGAGTGGTTCACCCGGTTCTACAAAAAACATGGATGGGATGTAACGGTATGGGGTGCAAATAAGAGGAAGGATATCGCTGAAAGACTTGGCGTGCCCTTTGCCGATGACCTGGATAAAGAGTTGGCACTGTCTGATGCGGTAATGGTATCTGTCCCAATTGATCTCACCGAACAGGTGATAGCAGATATTGCACCCAAAATGAAACCGGGCAGTTTGCTAATGGATATTACTTCGGTCAAGACCATGCCCGTGCATGCTATGCAGCAATATGCACCTGTTGGTGTTGAGATACTTGGCACTCACCCCATGTTCGGTCCCACCATTCCTGACCTGCACGGCCAGATCATTATACTGGTACCTGTTGAAAGACGTAGTGAACACTGGCTGCCTGTGATCCGTTCATTGTATGAGGAGCAAGGTGCCCATATCGAATTGGCAACCCCACAGGAACATGACCGGATGATGGCTGTGGTGCAGGGTTTGACCCATTTTGCATACATCTCCATCGGTGCTGCCACGGCAGAACTTGACTTTGACGTTCCCGCTTCCCGCAGGTTCATGAGCCCGGTCTATGAGATTATGCTGGATTTTGTAGGCAGGATACTGGCCCAGAACCCGTACCTCTATGCCATGATCCAGATGAACCCGGAAGTGAAGGCTGTCCACCAGGCATTCATGAAAGTGTGCGAGGACATGTCAGATAAGGTCAACAGTAACGATGTCCAGGGTTTTGTGGATATTATAAAGCGATCGGCGGTTCATTTCGGTGATACCCAGGCTGCACTTGGACGCTCTGACAAATTGATCAATACCAAGATATCGGAATTCCAGGAACTGATCCGTTCCATTGGTGAAGAACGGGGACTGCGTCACCAGTATTCGGGAGTGACCCATATTGGCACGGTCAGGAAGGTTACACCCCTTATGGTGACTATTGAGCGGGGAGGCAGGGAGGTCGAACTCAAGATTGAGAATACCTGCCTGCTGCATATGGATGAACTGCTTGAATGGAAGAAGAACAACCTTGACCACTCAAGTCGGGATGTATCCGCATTCATCCCACATGGTGCCAGACCAGAGATCATCAAAGATATCATTTCCCAGGTGGACGGTGTGGTTTCAGTCAGGGTAATTGATGTTTATATTCACCCTAACAGTGACAGTACCAGTGTGACTATCAGGATTACCATCAGAGGTGACCTGGATGCAGGTGATGTCCACAGGAAGGTAAATGACCTGCTGTCGGGTATAGGGTGTACGTTAAGGTAATGCAGGTTCGATGTGGAATCTGTAAATCTAAAAATGCTGCAATTTGGTAACTATGATTACCAAATATCGGTTATTTTAGTAATTACAATTACCAAATATTTGTCATTTTGGTAATTACTATTACCAAATATCGGTTATTTTGGTAATTACGATTACCAAATATCGGTTATTTTGGTAACTACGATTACCAAAATGTTTATCATTTGGTAATTGTAATAACCAAATGTGAGATTTGAAGAGCTATCAAAGGAAAATATATGGTGGAAGTTTGGCAATGACTTCCATAGATATGACCGTCACTTGAGGGAACTAAGTGAGGCCTTTATAGAATTTAAAAGAAAGCCCATCGACCTGCAAAGCGGCAACATTTACATAATAAGAGGTATGCGGCAGATAGGTAAGACCACTTATATAAAGCAGACAATCCTTAGGCTGCTTAATGAAGGCACCGACCCGCAAACAATATTATTTATCTCATGTGACAGGCTCTCATCAAGAAAAGAACTTCATAATCTGGTATCAAATTTTCTACAGCAAAATATGGAATCATCAGCATTATACATTTTTCTGGATGAAATAACATATCTAAAGGATTGGGTGCTGGAATTAAAAACCATTGCCGATGGGAATTATATTGATAAGTTGATAGTAGTCGCAACAGGGTCAAATCCTATCAAGTTGAAGGAAAAAACCGAACGGCTTCCCGGAAGAAGAGTGGAAGGTAATGAATACTACTTCAAACCCTTGAGTTTCAGGGATTTTGCCCTGCAATCCATCGAAAGAATAGCAGAGTTCACCACATCCAAAGAACTGGCAAATGCCTTGAAAAAATCGAAGGATGCCATTTTATATAGCAAAATCGATATGGATAATTTTAACGTTTCCACAATCAAGAAGGCCTTACCATATAAAGAGGAACTTGATTGGCTGTTCGAAATATACATCCTGACCGGGGGTATTCCCCTGGTTGTGAATGATTACCTGGCTCAAAAATATATTCATGAATCCGGGAATATTGATGGTAAAATATATGAAACATTCATCAGGCTTATACTCGGAGACATTTCTAAGCTGCGAAGAAGTGAAACCACAGCAAAAGATATCCTGAAAAATATTGCAACAAAATACTGTACAAGATATAGTTATACAACTTTAGGGAAAAGTACAGGCGGCATTGTACACCAGACTATTATCGAGTATCTCGAACTATTCCAGAACTCCCTTTTGGTAGATGTGCTGAGTTCCTACGATTTCACTAAAAAAACTCCCAGATTTAAAGGTGATAAGAAAATATATTTTTCAAATCCATTCATTTTTTACAGCATCAATTCGCTATTATCTGGTGAGGACGGTTTTACTGCCAGCAAGGAAATTGTATCAAGAAATAAGGATGTACTAATTGAAGGTATAGTTGAAAACCATCTTGCCCAGACAAAGGAAATTCCATATCTTAGGGAATGGAATACTTATTTGTGGTTCTATTATACTACTCGTACCGGCAAAGAAATAGATTTCATTTACAAGGGTGATGGGTATCTTGGAATCGAGGTGAAATATAAAGAAGAGGTTAATACGCAGGAAATTACATGGACACCTGAAGTCAAGATGACAATTGTGCTAACAAAAAACCAGTTTGAAATTCATAAAGACCTATTGTTTATACCAATTTCTGTTTTCCTTGTATGTACGGATAAATCACAAAAAACACTGTGAATTGAGTTTTTTTGATCTTCAAGAACCAGATTTTAATTTCCATTCCATTTTCTACGGATTTTGAAATATTAGACCGCTCCCCTGCCGTGAAAAGTTGATAATCTATTTAAATGTTGGATACTATGACTGGTAGTAGAATGGACACAAAGGCAAAAACGCCAACAATGGGATCTACTAACGCTTGAAATAAAAATGCCTGACGTGCCTGTTATATTTTCCTAAACTCAAAAAAAGGTGGAAAACAATGAGTAAAGTGGTCTTGATTGATTTTTATGCTGATTGGTGCGGACCCTGTAAGATGCAGGATCCGATCATAGATAAATTAAAGGGAAAGTTCGCAAACTCAGTAAAGTTCAGGAAAGTCGATGTGGATTCAAATATGGATGTATCAAGCAAATATGGTATTCATGCCGTTCCTACTCTTGCGATAGGGAAAAATGGGGCGATCTTCAAGAAATATGTGGGCGTTACCAGGCCTGATGTGCTGTAAAAGGACCTGAATGAGGCATTGAAATAAGTTTTAGGATCTATCAAAGCAGGATAAAAGAATGGTTCGATCAATAATAGAAAGTATGGGTGTATCCCCCGTAAGGCTAACCAATACCCGTGGTAACTACAGGCCCCATGTATTCCTGTCATTTGATGAGCATGTTTTTGCCATTGACACCAGCCGGACATTCAAGAAAGACCCTGTACAGCCTGATGCATATCTTATTACCCATGCCCATTCCGACCACAATGGCAAATCTGCCATGCTATCCCCAAATGCAGTTTGCTCAAAAGAGACCGCCCTGGCGCTTGAGATCCGCTTTGGCAAGGAATACAAAGGCAGGACGTTCGGGCTGGGCGATACCATTGATATTAACGGAATTGAAGTATCCACTCACCACACCCACCATACCATCGGGTCAACTGCCTTTTCATGGGAGAACGAACAGGGCACCAGGATACTGGTCACAGGGGATGTAAAGGATTCGTCGCACCTGCCTGATTGTGATTTTCTTGTAACAGAGGCTAATTACGGAGACCCGGCTGATCCTGCCTGTTATTTCGAAGACGATGTGAGTGGGCTTGAGCAGGTGATAGGTGATAATGTAGCTATTGGGGCCTACGCCTTCGGCAAGGCACAGCGGGCGGTAAGCCTGGTACGCAATGCGGGCTGGCAGGATGCAATATCCATGGACAGCAAGGGGTATAACCTGACCAAAGGCCTTATGCGTGACTGCGGACCCCTTAATGAGATACTGGAGTACAATGGCAGGCATGAGGGGATGGTTATCGTACCGCCATGGGACCTGGGAAAACTGCCTGGAAGCATGAAAAAATATGTACTTACAGGCAGACGGGACTACTACTACCCTGCTATACATATTAGCGACCATATGGATGTGACCGGGCTTGTGGATATGGTAACAGGACTCAAGCCAGAGGCTACACTGGTATATCACCCTGGAGGGGATAGGCCATCAAAGATGGCCGAACATTTAAACAAGGTTGGATGTCCGGCTGTGGCACTAAGTGAATTGGATCGATAACCCGATTTGGAAAATATAATTTTACCGGGTTATGAATTTTAGGCAGCATTTTTGAATCCAATGAGGATGAGCTCCTGGCACCATAATAATTGGTGTGTCTCAAGTTTTGCTATGCATGAGGTGGTATAACCTTCTGATGTCCTGTGTGGGATGTTTTACCTGGTAGCGCTGGTGTGGGGAATATGAAACAGTGAATAAGCATTCATGACCCGTCGGGACACCCATGAGCATGAAAATGCTATTTTCAGAGCAAAATAGAATACTTATATCTGGCTCTTCTTTTATTCTTAGTGTTCATCTGATATCAAACATTTTTTACACTATATATGCTGAAAAGTTAGCTGTAGCTGTTGGTTATGGGCCAATGATGAACTTATAAACTTATTTTGCTTGTATAGTTGCAATTTTACTAATTTCGCACAACTGTCTTCAAAACAATTTACCTCATCATTATTAGCATAATAGAGAAGATATAATTATATACATTGGCGTCAATATACTAATCATCATCATAATGATAATAATGATGATTGGTGCAAAATGGAATTGGATTATTTAAAAACAGTATGCTTTGAAAAACGGGTTTTGATAAATCACATCAATTTAATTGAAATTATCATGATAGTGATCATTACTCAACTATATCTTCCTCAATTTCATTTATTTGATTTAAAAGGAGGTTCTGGTGAAGTAATTGGATACCCAACAATTCTGGGAATAGTTAATAATTCCTTAAGTATGGATGATTATCCGGAAAATATGGACATACTTATAGAGATGCCTGAATTCGAAACTGAATTAAGGCTAATGGGAAAGTTGAACTGGAATAACCATATTTTATATCCAAAAGATGCATCGTTGTATATTATACCTGAAAACGAAGTGGTAACATGGTATGCAGAAAATACTGTTTTAACAGATGATGCTTTATTGTGGAAACATAATGGAAGTGCAGTAGTTTTTAATTATCAAACAGATGATAATTTGTTTAATTATCCTCCTGATGGTGATATGTGGCAAAACCCCGATTATTATTTAGCAAATGGTGTTATAGGCGATTGTGAGGATTTTTCAGTGGCATTTGCTTCAATACTGGAGGCAAAAGGAATTTCTGCTGAAGTCGTTGGGGTGACTTTAATAAACGAAAGACTGCATTGGGTGGTAAGATATTATTTTAATGACCAGATCAATTACGCTGATATTAATCGAAATAACGTCATAATCTGGCAAAATTCAAATCCTACTATAGATGAAGAGTGGGTTACAATAGATCTAGATGGTATACATCCAATAAAATAAAAAAAAAGGGCTGATACAGCCCTATTTAGTTCTTTTTACGCAATAACTGCACTGCTATCAACAAGATCGACAAGCCTGCAAATAGACTAAATCCAGGTATCCCTTTCTTCTCAGTTGGTGTCGGGACAGGGGTTTTATCTACTGTTACTGTAGGCTCTGCAATAATATCTTCTCCTCCTGTTTCTCCCTCTCCCCCTTTACCTGTTACAGCAAATGGTGAAAATCCTGGCGTTTCAGCTTCAAATTGTAAACTATTGGCATCCTCGGCGATTTTTCTGGTTATCAGTTCATGCCATGTATCATCACTGTAACGATAGAGGGCTATTGATGATTCATCGATATTGTTTTCAGTGATCCATGATTTATCTACAGTGAAAACAACAGTGACATCGGCAATATTCCTCTTTGTAGCCCATCCAGCGTTTCCGACCCATAGGTTCAGGTTTTTATATATTTCATTTGGTGGCGGTGTGCTCACCATCGTAGAGGTATTATTCAATATCTCAACTTTGGCGGCTATTGTACCGGCGCTATTCAGGGCTGTGAAATTGATATGCTTGACTATGTTGCCCTCCAGATCGAACCTATATGAGATACGCGAGTTCTTGAATACGCTCTGCCTGTCGGTTTCTGAAAGGACAATATTATAGTAGTCTTCTCCAGAGGTGCCACCTCCTCCTCCTCCCCCGCCATTTCTACTCGGAGTATAATACATTGTCTTGAATTCCCATTCATAATCTTCTATTAAACCATTACCAGCCGGATCTTCTGCAACGGTTGTAATGTATGAAATATAATTTGTATCATACATAAGATTGGAAACGGGATCAAAAGTCACTGTTCTGATGGCGCTGTCATAAGAAATATCCCCTACCAATCCCGTCTTTTTTTCACCTGTGCCTACAAGACAATATCGTACAGTTGGGGTATCCTCAACCTCAAACTTCAGATCATTTGCCAGAGGTATTGCGCTGCCTCTTCTCAGCGAGACATTTTCATCATTGGCCAATCGAATTGCATCACTGGAAATAGATTTTACTTCGAACACACCGAAGTATTCGCCCAAATTAATAACAGTGGCATCTTGAGATATTAACCATGTGTACTTTATCTGGATCGTATTATTGGTGACCTTGTCAAGATAGGTTACAAAAATTGGGACCTTAGACTCGCCTGCAATATCATCCTTCACGCACCAGTAGGACTGATTATCAACTACCTTACTATTAAAAGGCCCACCATTCTTATACAAGTCTAGCCATGCTTCACCGTCATAATAATCAATTTCAGCAACCTCTAATGAATATCCATCTCCCATATCCCAAATCTCATTTATCCGCAATGTTTTGGTTTCATAGGACTTTTGCTCTAAAACTAGCTTTGTCAATTTGTTTGGTGTGCCATTTACTGCAACATACTCATCTCCCAGCCAACCGATAATACTGTAATTTTCAGATCCAGCTACTTTTTCACCTTGATAGATATAGAGTTGATAGTATCTCGTTAGGGGGCTGGCTGAATATACAAGATTATTCTTTAAAATGATTCTGTGTGCATCATCTATCGGAGTTTGAAAAACTGTGAGTTCCTCATCATATCTTAAATCCTGGAAATTACTGGAGTTCCATGTGCCATTGGTATTTTCAAAGATATCACCTGTAATCTTGCCACTTGAAAGACTGTACACTTTTATTGCTGCATCGTTCAGTGTTGAACTGTTCATGGGTTCGCTGAATGTGGCTGTAATGCTGGAACCAATCGTTACATCAGTTGCCAGGTTTTTAGGTAATGTATCAATCACAACCGGAAGTGTAGTATCATTTGCGATCAGCAAGATCGTAATAGACGTATTGGAATTGCCTGCATTATCTATGACATTGACCGGTAGTTCAAATGTGCCGAAACTGGTTGTATTTGTGATGAACTGCCATACTCCACTGTAATTGGTCATTACCTGAGCCGACAATCCGCCGATCGCAGAAAGATTAATTGTCACCGATGCAATTTCGCTGCCATTATCAATCGCTGTGACATTTAGCAATGTATTATCAGTTCCGTTTGACTCAATAACGGATGGATTAGCATCAGCACTGAGTATGATAGGCATAGTACTATCTATCACTACTGTAACCTGAGCGCTATCGTTGCAATTGTACGCATTATCATATGCTGTGAAATTCAAAAAGTAAGTGCCATCCGGAGCCATTACAATGACACGGTCGTTTATCCAGAAGCCGTTAATATTGGTCAATTGGATATCACCGAAACTGCTGTTAATCTGTGAGACGTTCACTGTAGAATTCTTAACGCCTGCTAATGTATCTGATATGGATGCATTAAGGATTATTCTTGTACCATTATTTGCAGCACTTAAACCATCAGGATAACCGATTGGATTTGCAATTACAACAGGTGGAGTGTTATCGACTATAACCTGAACGACTGAACTGGTATTAGTACTTGAAGCATTATCGTAAACCGTCACCGGAAGGTAATAAACTCCATCTACAGCATTGACAATGATGCTCTGATTGATCCAGTAATCGTTCACTTTTTCAAATATCAGGGGTATGATCAAGCTTGCATTAATCTGGGATGCATTAACTGTGGCATTCTTTATTCCTGCTCCAGATTCGATTATGCTGACATTTAACGTTATTTGACTGCCGTTTTTAGCTGCGGTCTGACCTGCGGGATATCCGGTAGGATTCCCAATCAATACGGGTGGGTGGTTATCGATGGTAAATACGCCGTCAGATGAGTCATTTCCACTCAATGGCAGGGTATAATTATCTGTGGCTATCACCTGAACCTTGTAGTTTGAACCATCGGGCATGTCCGTGGTGTTGTAGACATACGACGAAAGCGATTCGCCCAATCCCGATACTATTATTGTGGGATATGTAGTGCCACCGTCAGAAGATAGTTTAATGGTAAAGGTATGGGTATCTGTCGGATCGATATCGCTATGCGTCCATATGATGTTTATATTGCCTGATATCGTTTCTCCGCCATTGGGAGATATGACATTGACCGTAGGTGCGGTATTGAAGAATGTGACGTTCATTGAAGAACCTTTAGCTCCGATATTGTATATCCTGATCCCAGTAGGGTCACCATTGTTCTGGCTGCTGTTTGGTATTGTGGTCTGGTTGAATGAGGTCTGACCGTCGTCATACGAATAAGCAGCGCCATCTTTTAAACTAGTGTTTACAGGGTCTTCTACCCATGCACGGTAGTAAG
Source organism: ANME-2 cluster archaeon (assembly GCA_014237145.1). Lineage (NCBI taxonomy): Archaea > Methanobacteriati > Methanobacteriota > Methanomicrobia > Methanosarcinales > ANME-2 cluster archaeon. The sequence continues at coordinate 8,954 of JAAXOC010000046.1, read as the reverse complement.
GATTCCATGGCGGTCCATCATTTAAATCTACCCAACCGTCTTTAATGTCATTATGATATGATATCATGTCTTCATCGATGTGCCATATGAGAATTCCTGCTTCTGGTAGATAAGCGTCGTAACCAGTTTGTTGTCGATTTTCGATTAAGAAATATTGGTTGGTTTCTGGAATATCTACCTTGAAAAGCCTGTTTCCTGTACTTGATTCCAGTCGGTCTATTGCAACAGTTTGCGGAGTTGAAACTGTTGTAGGCGTTAACCAGCCGTTAATTCCATTAGTCGGGTCAGCATCGATATCCCATTTCAGATAGCCTCCCATATGTGTTGGTGTATTACCCGAGTTAGCCCAACTGCCACCAGCCATAAGATCCCAATCCTGCACCGGAAAACCTTCATCAACTCCCGTGTCGTAATCATATAAATCCGGCGCTCCCAGATCATGGAAGAATTCATGTGCAAAAGTACCAAGGGGAGAGCTCTCGGCCACCATTGTATAACCGATCACCTTTACTCCATCATCAGTCATTTCACCATCTTCATGCCAACTCCCGCTGTAATAATTCCAGATGCTCCCTTGATGTGACCAGATATCATCATAAACCCCACTTGATTCTTGGGCATTGCCTGCATGTACTATTATGACATGATCGACAACTCCATCGGAGTCGGTATCGTATTCAGAAAAATTAAAATCATCGTCTGCCAATTGAACAGTTTCTCTTGCCAGATTTTCAATATAACATGTATTTGGATCACTGCGGGTTGTATTTTCATCAATATCGGTAGCGTCTTCCCCATAATACGCCATCTTATGCGAACTTTGGTACCATTTACTTCCAGTTGTACCTGTAATATTTAACTGATCATATGAGACTTCCCTATAATAGTTAAACATACTATTGGCGTCAGTTGAATCGTTGAAGATGAGATTATCATAATAGGTTTTGTCATGTGTAGATTCCTGAGAAACATCTGTGAAATTGATTAAAATTACTACAACTTTTTCTGTGGTTACAGATGCGATTCCAGACACCCCATTTGCTTTTAGATCAAGTGTCTTGATCTTAACAGGTCTGGGAGAGGATTTTCTAATCATAATGTCATCTGGCTTCCAAATCGGTGTAACATGTTTTTCAATATCTATACTTAGCGGTTTAACCATTCCCACACGGTTATTTGTAGGAATCAATTTCCCTTCATTGTTTTTTGCCGCATACGTCCACCAACCTTTTTCTTCTTTGACAATAGTATACCCATCCAAAGTCTCAATCCAGTGAAGACGTTCATCCCCATACTGCCTAGCCTGGAAACTATACCCATCCGGCTGCTCAAGTGTGAAAGGATACGGACTTGCAGTAACTGCAGCCGCATTTTCAATGATCAATATCAAACAGAACACAAACAAACTAACAGTTATTTTTCTCATAACCTCTTACTCCCTAACCTATCTTTTTATACTTTTAATATGAGCTTCAAAATACAATTCACTGGCATTCCAGGTCTCAAAGGACCAGATCTTCTCATCCACCTCATTATATCTCCAGACCACAGGTTTTAGAGAATAATCGATGTCATCTTTTACGGCATAATAGCCGCAGTGACTTCCCAGACACGGGGTGCTGCGGTTGATCTCAATGGTCTCTGTGACCCCGCCTATTGTAACTTCAACCACATGAGGGAATGCAGATAAATAAGAGACCGTCATGTTATAACCCCAGAATTGAAAGGTCTCGCTGGAATTTGGGTAAATAAACAATTGTTTTGGGGCTGGTGGAGCATAGGAGTCTGGTTGTTCTGGAGTGAAAAATGGTGTGATATTTTGATCTATGCCATTGGCATTTTCTCCCTCATCGATGCATCCGCTGATTATCATCGTAATTAAGCATGTAATAAGACTTAAACATATGATTTTAGACATAGCTCTTATAATCTCCCTCCCTCCAGTTGAAAATGCCATTTATATATTATTAATTGATCATGCATGAATTTTTCTGTTTTTTCAATGGAAATATATAAAAATTACCAATTTAAAATATTGTGTTAAAAATATGGGAAAAAATATTAAGAAATTAATTATATGTATTCGAATGTATAGAATTTTCTCCAGGTCCTGGGCTATAGATCACTGCACAAGGCAGGATAACAATTCCAATCACCCGCGCTTCTCCCCTATCTTCTTCGCGATCTCCCTCACAATTCCAGACTACCTTCTCCGCTGGAAGGAGTGCACTCCAATCCCCTTCTTATCCACCAGCACCCGTCCCTGACCAGACAACAGGACTTTGGATCTTATCCATCTCCACCATTGGGTTCTAGCCCAATCTATTCCTTTTTACGCAATAACTGCACTGCTATCAACAAGATCGACAAGCCTGCAAATAGACTGAAACCAAAAATTTACTTCTTCTCTGTTGGTGATGGGTTTTACTCTGCTTGGTGGAGCCCTGTTACTCGATCAGAATGCTGAATTGTCCCACACCAGCGAACAGACATGTTATATAAGATTATCTCCCGCACAGTATAACTATTTCTCACCAATATATGATATTTAACCCCAACATCTTCAAAATACTGTACAGATTAACTAAATCTCAGATGAAGGCAGGACAGCTCCTGGCTCAATTCCGATGAAAAGGGAATTGTTGTATTGTCACTCAATTTTCGTTATCTACCTCCGCCCTGCCTCATTTGAGGCAGTCAGGCAATCAAAAAGCTTGCGCCCTTCGGGTACGCTACGCCGCAAGCATTTTGTTGCCTGTCTGCAAATATATCGTAAGGCAGGGCGGCGATAGGCGAGATATACGATGAAAAGGATGTTGCGCGTATTCCATTTATATATAGCTACTGCTATATAAATAATAGATTTCAACCGTTATTATGGGTCAACTCCTATTATACCGTGGGACATTTCACTGCCCCTCCTTTAATGCTCAGTCTACTTACATATCTACGAGTGACAATCCACTATGGTGGTATCATTTTTGGCTTGTATTTTCACTTAAGAAGATAGATAGTTGGGTGGAATCTGGAATGGTTTTTTATTATTCTCAACCGACCAGATAATTCTAACAAGTTTCTTAGCTGTAGCACATCTTGCAGTATTGTAGTGCTTTCCTTCATCCAGCTTTTTCTGAAAAAATGAACCTATAACAGGATTATTCCTTTTAGCTTCCTCTGCGGCCCAGCCCAATGCCCATCTCAACATCTTTGAACCTCTCTTATTTGGTCCACGAACAATTTCCTTGTTTCCAGATTGTGTCACTTTAGGATCCAGACCAGCGAATGCGAGAATCTTGTCCGGATGACTGAAATGATCAAAGTTTCCAATCTCAGCACAGATTGTTGCAACTCTGATATCTCCAATCCCAGTAATTGTTTGTGTGTAATACCGGTCTTTCACAGAGTCCCAAATAATTAATATTTTAGATTCCACCTCTTCAATCTGTTTTTCCAGAGTTTCTATTAGATAAAGTAACATCTGAAGTTCGAAAAGTGCAGATTCTTTTATTATCTCGGAGGGGATTGTGTCTCTTGCTTTTTCCATCAGTTCATTTGCTTTGTCTGGATTAATGTGGTTTCTGCTTAGATCCTTCATCAAATCACGAAGTTTTTCCGTACCCATGTCAAGTATGTCATCAGGTGTAGGAGATTGAACAAGTATTCCTCTCGATGTTTTTGTGAACACATTTTTAAAAACCATATCATAGCCTGGAAATATCAAATGCAGATTCCGTCTAAACCGTTTCTTTAAGTTTGTTTTTATAGTTATCAATTTAAAATGGAACCTGCAGTATTCACGCATCTCGAGTATTTGCTTATCGCTATAATCGGTTTTTGGAGCTTCTCCAAATCGGAGCATATTTGCAATAGTCCTCGAATCAATCTTGTCGTTGTGGGAAACTCTGATATTCACAGATCTAAATCCACTGATTTGAGATGGATTGTAGACTTGTATTTCGTAATACTTGGACAGTTCACTGTATAGTGAATACCAGTATATTCCTGTGGCTTCAATCCCGATTCTTGGTTTTGCATTTAGCTCTTTTGAGATGGATTCGATCTTATTCCTGAATTTATCTAGGCTTTTCCTGGAATTTTTAAGCTTCATGAAATTCCCGATCTGTTTACCGTTCTCATCTACAAAGCATACTTCATGCACATTTTTGGCGATGTCTATTCCAATGTTCAAATACATATTTTCAGCCCGAAATTGTTTAATAGGCTGAGGACCAAATATCCCTTTACTCTCTACGAACCGTAATCTCGTGGCCAATAGCCAGACACCTGTTAAATCAGGGCTGTAACATGTTAAATTGCCGGAGGGTCGTAGGAGCGAGGGTGGTAGTCTGTGTTTGCCGGACAATGCCGTAAGATTTGTAGCCTACCGCTCTCAGCCTACGTTCAACAAATATGTTGAAACACCCAATATAAGCAGTGGGTGCACTTATCCTATATACGAGATTTCCCGTAAGCGGCTTTCGTTTGGACTATCCCGTTGCAGGAGATGGACTATTTAAGTAATGAACTAAGTGAAACCAGATCCATTCTCTCAAGTTCGGGTTTCGGGAGCGTGTACAGAATGACCTTCCAGGTGCGTTTCTTCACCCGAAAACTTCGTAATCGTGCTCTGACATATCCGTCCAGTTCCTCAAACCGCTTCTTCAGAACCCCTTCGCTACCAGCATTCCATAGGAATGAAGGCATAGAAAATCCGACCGTAGGAAGGATTTTCGTTAAGTCAAGTTTTCTCCTCATACCGTCGCCCCCTGCACCCTGCGGCACAGGTTCGGTATATCATCAGCTTGACCATCATGGCTACTATGAGTTCGTCCGACTTCTCATACTGCATTGGTCTGGCTTTCCCATTCGGTTATACCTCGCCTACCTGTTCTCCTTCCTTTGAGTTCATTTATCCTGAAACGTGTAGGATGTAAATTCAATTTCGGGCAGGACAGCATGAGACCTCCCTCGGTCACACAAAAGAGCATTCACAACCATCCCAACGATAACCACCCCAGCGATTATTTTCTGCTCAGGCTTCCATTTGCGGCGGGAATGTCGCCAATCGCTAAGGCCACCTTGCGTTCGCTTGCGCTTCGGGCTTTGGTTGCCGATACTAGGGAACGCCGCACAGCACCTCACAATACCGCACTTCCGGTTCTCTTCATCCGGGAGCAGACCCAGGTGGGGGGATTTTAACCCGCAATGGGACATGATTTTTTTTAACCTCCAATGTCCTGTTTATTTATCTTTCTCTTTTATGCTTCAAGGCACGCAGACGTCACACCCAACCACAGCAGAGCTGCGGGGTATAATTATGAATATCAAGTTCCCCACTATCCTTTGAATTACTCAGTTTTGATATAATTAAGCTGGACATTATCTATTACCTACTGAAGTGTAAAAGCAGGCTCATTTTGAATCGAATCGATTATGCCTTTGATCGATTTAAGTTTATCAGGTTGCCCGTCAATAGCGAGCCAGACAGCCCCCTCTGCTCCGCAAACACCTCCTCCTGCAATAAGTTCCGCATTTGCTCCATAGAGAAGGGAGACTGCCTCAAGTTCTGTAAATATTTCACCAAGTACCGGATACAGTCTTGGTCCGGTAGAACCAGGAGCATTCAACCTTTTTGCTAATTCATCAAGATTTCCAGTGACACGCTTTTCAAGACCAACAGGAACAATAAGGCGTACACGCCTTCCAATAACAGCCTGCATCGATATAGCGATAGTACCACCTTTCGGGTGACCAATAAGAATGGCGGCTTTCTTTTCCTTCAGGTCAACAGAATTAGCGCCTTTTAAAATAACATCTCCTTCTTTCAAATCGTCGATAACATCAAAGACGGTCTTACCCTTCTGCCATTTTCCATTAACGAGAACTACATCACCTGGAAACTCTGATTCATCTGAAAGCCTTCCGCTGTCAGTTGTTAGAATATTGGGAGGTAATGTAATTCCTCGGAAAAACCGTCTTCGTATAAAGCCATCATTTTCATCAGTAAGTTTCAATATTTCCTCAGCAACATAGCCGTTTGTTGTACCGGCAATAATCACCACCGTACCCGAAGAAAGAGCTTTCTTCACATCTGCATGTTGAGTAATTGCCTTGGCAATAAGCCTTTTTCCTGCTGCTGGTGTAATTATCACTTGAAACATGGTATAATAGAAATATCCCGGTTCATATTTAATTATTTCATGTAAAGCTCCTCGAAGAATTCGTAGATAAGAACATTGACTTGAAGGCTATTCAACACCTATTGCATGCCCGGTATTGAGCACGTTGATTTGGATATAGGGGATGTTCCGGTCAAGTTATCTGGATTTTTCTGGATGGCCTACTAAATTATCCTTTTCTCCAAGGACTAATAGTGTAGGGACAGTTTGGAGTGCACCCACCTACAGGGGCATCCCCCTTCTCAAAATAATTTGAAACATATCTCTTGAAGCCGAATTTTTGGGTTTAGGAGGGAAGAGGGTCCGGGGTGAAAGATTATGTCCAAAAAGCATTTATTAACCACAATCCATATGAACCCGTATCAAAAATTAAAAGATACGGAGAACGTAAAATGAGTGATGAAATCCGGATTGGGATAATTATATGTGACCGCTACCATGTGTGTGCCGGAGGTAAATGTCTGAGGGCGCTCCATAACCGGGAAGGTGCATTCAGCATTTATAACGATAAAGAAGTGAAACTGGTCGGATATACTGCGTGTGGTGGCTGTCCTGGTGGAAATATCGAATACGCTCCGGAGGAGATGAAGAAGAACGGAGCAGAAGTGATACACCTCGCCACAGGACTGATCGTCGGATATCCTCCATGCCCTCGTGTGACCAACTTTCGTGACTTTATCCAGGCAAAGTATGGACTTGACGTTGTGATCGGGACGCATCCTATCCCCCAGAACTACTTTGAAATGCATACGAAACTCGGGACATGGAACTCTCCTCGATGGAAGGAGATCATTCAACCGACACTTGCGGATGAAGAGACCCGTTTGTCGTACGACTGATGTCGAAGTGATGGAATTACATAATGCTGGAATTTTTTCAGGAAATAACATTTTCATAGTCATGGCTGGTCATCGAGGGTCATGAAGACTGATGGCACATAACTGGATCATGGAACAGTATCACCATATCCTAATAACTGGTGCAATATCCAATTAATTCCCTATTGCACCACTTAATGCAAATACACACCGCAACATTTACATATATATTGCGTACTATATTTGTATATGGATAAATAATTTATAATAACTTACTAAAAAAAAAGGACCTACTGGTGGCAGACAAGCAGCATCAACCCTGCTGATAAAGTAATTCCAAGACCCGATTATTTTGATGAGGTCAGGAAAATATGACCCTTGAAATGGATCATATGCTTGACCGGAATCAGGCGGTCAGACAAGACCACTATACTCATCTGGCATATAGATTACTGTCTTAAGAATTCAGGTGCCCATCTACCTGGAATTACACCTGATCCCACTCTCATCAAAACACCTGTTACACGAAGTACACTCCGCCTCCTGCGCCCCCTCCCTGAACTTCACCACCAGGTCCGGCTCCCTGATAAGCGGCCTGCAAAGCGACACCATATCGGCACAGCCACTGGCAAGCATCTCCTCCATCACCGCTCTCGACCGCAGTCCCCCTACCAGCATCACCGGGATACCCACACTCTGCTTTATCATCCTTGCATACTCCTTAAAATACGCCTCCACCTCTGGCGAATTGATACCCGGTCCGGACATCACTTCCCCTGCCTCAAATATCCCGCCGCTGACCTCTATTGCACATACACCAGCCGATTCCAGTGCTACGGCCACATCCACACATTCGGGTGCATCCAGTCCCCTGTCCCCAAAGCCATCGGTGGCGTTCATCTTCGCCATGATAGGGAAGTCCTCACCCACCATATCCCGGGCTCGCCTGATAATATCTGCAATGATGCGCGCGCGGTTATCCACTGACCCGCCCCATTTATCAGTGCGCTGGTTGGTGTATGGTGAGATGAAACTGCTGAGCAGAAAACCATGGGCAACGTGAAGCTGTACCGCATCAAAACCTGCCGCCTGTGCCCGGCGCACAGCTTGGGCAAAATCCTCGATGGTCTGCTGTATCTGCTCTTCGGTCATGGCCTGCGGTGTTATGCCTGAAGATGAATCCTTAACTGCCGATGGTGCCAGTGTGTGTGTGTATTCGGGTGTGACCAGCGCCTGCCTGCCGCCGTGTACGATCTGGAGTGCTATCTTGCTGCCGTATTTATGCACCCGCTCAGTTATCTGCCTGTAGGGTTCGATGAACCTGTTGTCGTAGATACCCTGCTGGCACTGGCTGCTTTTGCCTGCCGGGTTCACGTAAGAATAGCCTGAAATAATGAGCCCGACTTCGTACTTTGCCAGTTCCTCGTACATATCACCTATGGCTGGTGTAGGTGTGCCGTCTTCCCCTGCCAGCCATTCATGGGTGGCCGAGCGCACGAACCTGTTTTGGATATGCGATCCTGCTATCTCTATCGGCTCAAAAAGCATGATGGTGCATCCTTTTTTATTATATATAAACCTCATGAGCAAACACTTTATTCTATGATTCAATAGTCTTACTCAAACTTGACATAGGTTCATATGACCCTCCAGACCTTACGCGTAACGATTTTAAAAATTATTACTCTTCGCATTTTCATACGATTTTACGATATACTAAACTGCATCTATTTTTTGAGACCGTTACAATTCGTGTTGGTGAATTTAATTAAACCACAGATAAACGTACTATTATACCTTTCGGTTTGTTGAGACCGTTACAATTTGTGTTGGTTAATCTAATTAAACCACAGATGAACACAGATGAACACAGATGAACACAGATTTTCAGGTAGCTTATCCGCGTTTATCCGCGTTCATTTGCGGTTAGTTTGATAATACCAACATTTAATGTAAC
>JAAXOC010000045.1 GCA_014237145.1 ANME-2 cluster archaeon | reverse complement strand
TCTTCTCTTAATTTTATTGTAGTTCGAATGTATTCTGTCACAATTAACACCTATGTATATGATATCATCTACATCAACATAAATCTATTTATCTAAACTCTTAATTTTTAAAATATGGGTGAGATAATGAGAATTTTTGGTACTATTCGAGATTCAAAGAAGCGTGAACCAGTTAAACAAACAACTATAAAGCTCAGCATTGAAGGTTGGAGTCCGGATGACGATGATTTCCTATTTATTGAATTGAAAGTTAAATATAATAAAGAAGATTTTGTTTGAGATGATTTATTAGTTTTCATAGTGATATATCAGAAAGGATATTGGGAATATATCGCAGTTTCAGACTAATATTGAATATGTGACATATCTTAAAATTGGGAATTTGGAAGGCTTTATCTGATAGCTCACGGTGATGATGGTTACTGCGTGCATCTTGACAGGTAGAATTACAGATGTACGGTGTGGGAGCAGCGGCCTGTGCCCTGCCGGGGATTTGATTGTGGAGATAGCAAGAGATCCGAGGCAAATAAAATTAATTTGGATTTACAGACGCGAAGGATTAATCGATCCGGATCGAAAGCCTCTTCGTTGATCATATTTTATATCTTCAGAGAACTATAGGCAATCAGGCTGTTTTGAGATTGATAAGATCAAAGGCTCTACAGGCAAAGTTGAGGATCGGGCAGCCCGGGGATGTGTATGAGCAGGAGGCGGACCGGGTGGCGGAGCAGGTGATGCGGATGCCGGAGCCGTGGGTGCAGCGGCAGGTTGAGCCAGAGGAGGAAGAGGAAGAAATACTTCAGACAAAACCGCTTGTTGATCAGATTACACCATTGGTTCAAAGACAGGTTGAAGAAGAAGAGGAAGAAGAGGTGCTTCAAGCAAAGAGCAGGGAGGATGCAACTTCTGAAGTTACTAATGAGCTTGAATCGCAGATCAATGCGATCAAAGGCGGCGGGCGGCCTCTGGCAGAATCCGAGCGTGCTTATTTTGAGCCGCGGTTTGGAGCTGTTTTTAATCAGGTAAAGGTACATACGGGTGCACAGGTGGCTTAGTCTGCACGGGCGGTAAACACACAGGCCTTTTACAGTGCGTAATGATATTGTGTTTTCTGTCTATATAAGCACCCGTTTCTACAAGGATAAATGTCAGGATGATATAAAGAAATATAATACTGTTAGGATTAGGGTATGGAAGACCTATCACTGCCCGTAAGTTGGCATGTACTGCCATGATCCCACCTATAGAAAGAGCAGCTAGCCAGCCATTGATCATCCAATAGTAATGCCTATTAGATAGCTTGTAAATGATAAATGCTACCAGTAAAAGAATACAAGTCAATAAAACTTTTGTAGCAATGAACGCCATTAATCCAAAAGTTTCATATAAAAACCTGAAAAAAAGGTTTGATTCTGCATAAATCCCTTTTGTATTCATTAATATTGCACCTGTTACACCGTCTCCAATACCGTAAATAATAAAGGCTAAGAAAAAGAAGATATGCTGGATATTGATCTGCTTAAAGAAGTGGTGGTAAAACTGTTTTTTAACTTCTTGTTGGGATTTGATGTTGACTTTATTTATCATCCGTTTTTTCACCTCATTATGAGCATTATGATGATTATATACTATGTTGTACTAAATATAAATAGATTTCTATATAAATGTTAATAAAAAATTGTAACTATAAATGAATTAAGCTTTATTGCAGGAAAAGGTCACAAATCAGGTGAGACGAAACTGACAGCGATTATCCCCTACAGATAAGAGTGCTGTTGATCATTCAAATCGTATTGATCTGCGTCTGCAGGATGACTACCATCAGCTAGGTTAAGCGCTACAGCGAAACTTGAAGTTGTAAGAGCCCTTGCTGCGGTCCATCGCCCTCGTGCAGCCGACCGTATGCCTCCACGACGCCTTCACCCAAATGCGCCCTGGCGTGCGGTTCCACTCATCAGGTGACATCACCCGGAGGGTACCTCCATATCGCGCAGACATCATGCGAGGCATAACCGGGGGTGCTACCATCGTATACACTGATGTCGACATCCTGCCAGCGCTGCCTGAAACGATGACCATACGAGAGCGCCGCCCCTTGCTCATGCGATCTCCGATCACCAGAGTCATGGCAGATTACCCGAGTTTCTATGATATCACACCGCACTCCCGCTGATCAGTAAAACCATGCAATCTAGATGGCATGCGACAGAGAACGCAAAAACCCAGTGTCACATATGTCGCGATGAGCGGGGCGCCCAATGCTTTGCGCAACCACAGTCCCTCCAGGATATGCTCAAGACGCTCTCGTTACGATTAGCATCAAAGTCTGCCTCAGCGCACACTTGTACTGTGGCTGTTTTGTAGAAAGCGTGGCTTGCACCTTTGAGAGCAGTCTCGATTTGTCCGCATGTAGACTTCAGCAAGACCGGATCGGTGGCGAATGCTGTTGATGCAAGGGTGTGCCTGGTGCATTTACACACAGAAGAATCCTGGTACATGTGAATAACTCAAGTGGTCCGGATCGCTGCGTGGGAATTTCGGGTCTATTAAGACAAGGACAGAAAACTTTATACGGCAGATCCGAACCGGAAATCCGAACATTAGCCACAACAATACGACTTATAGCAAGACTGCACACACTTGAAAGTGCACTGCCAGGAGGTCTCATGACCCCTTACTTCATATAGATCTTATCAACCGTTTAAATAAAAACACTCATTCATTAAACATATCGAGTGCGTTTAATAAACCTTCTTCGAAATCATCAGCTGTAATTCTTGATCTTATACCTCTTGTTGTGAAAAGCTCCATCATCTCACCAACTGACAAATCAGCCATCTTAGCAGCTTCACCTATTGTTATTTTTCCTTCTGAAAATAATTTTACTGCCATCTCTTGTGCCAGATCATGAATACCATATAACAACACTTGCTGAAGCATATATGATTCATCTATTAGTTCATATTTTTTAATAACTTCAAATGAATGAGACACTTTCTGTGGAATCTCTATTTCAACCATTTATTTCACTCCCGGTTCTATTGATCAATTCTTTATTATACCATCCAAACTCTTCAAGACGATCAAGTGATACGTTTGCTTTTTCGTTAGATATGAGATTATTAGTGTGCATTGCCAATACAATATCTAACGCTGTTATAAATTTTATACCTAAAATTCGACATGCATTGATTGCTTTCTTATCGTCACATAGCAAATATTTTACATTAAGATCAAGGCAAAGTGCTATTGCATCACTTTCCCCAGAGTGAATACTAAAAAAATCCTGTATCTTTCTTAATGATTCATTATTAGTCTGTCTGACTTGGATTTTTTCATCATACACCAGTTTTTCAAGTAAATATGCATCATATTTCCCTTTTTCCATTCCTTTACGTATTGTTTCGTCATAAACTGTTTCAGGAATTATAAGTGAAAAACCTGACACAAACAACTCAATTAACTCACATTTTGCAAGTAATATAAGTGTTGATGAGTCAGATATTATCATAACACTACTATATGACTATTTCACATCATAATATTATCTATAGACTCCACAACAGACCACTTTCTGTTCCTTTAAAAGGACTGCAGACAATCAGGCTGAGTTAAAATTGATTAGATCAGAAGCCGTTGCAGGCGAACCTGAAGACAGGCCAGCCTGTGGATGTGAATGAGCAGGAGGCGGATAGGGTGGTAGATGCTGTGATGAAGATGCCGGGGCCTCAGGCAGCATCCGGTGATGTACTTCACATCCAGCGGGGTGCCCCACATGCGAGGAAGATGAACTGCAAAGACAGCCGATAGAAGAAGAGGAGGAAGAGCTTCAAGCAAAAGCGACTTCAAGTCATCTCTCTGAAACAAATCCCAATCTCGAATCCAAGGTCCATTCTCTCAGAGGAGGCGGCCAGCCGATATCAGAAAACGACCACGCCTTTTTCGAGCCGCGCTTCAGTCAAGATTTCAGCTAGGTGCGGGCGTATACTGTGGAGCAGGATGTGGTGTTCGGAGTTGGGTAAAATGCGCCCTAGACAATATTAGGGCGAGATTTCCCAAACATAATAAATAGAATATCCCCACCAGAAGTTGTGAACACTTCTGGACCACGCATAGATTCTAAGTATCAGGTAAGGTGAAATGCAATGTCTATAAATCTTGGAAGACTGGAATTATTTATGGGACCCAAGCAATTGGGCGCCCCCGACGATTTGCTGGATGTAATAGTCAGCTTTATTGATGAATCCCGCCAATCTCTGGATGTAGCTGTACAGGAACTTGAATCCCGGCCCATAGCCGATGCTTTGATCCGCGCAAGACAAAGAGGCGTTTCAGTTCGGGTTGTCCTGGAAGGGGATTATCTCTCAGTGCGAAGAGCCCTCGCTGACCCCTGGTCTGAAGGTGGTACCAATGAGACGAACCGACAGATACACGATGCTCTGCAAAGGGCAAAAATAGAAGTCAAAACAGATTTTAATCCCGATATCTTCCACCAGAAGTTTATCATTCGGGATAAGGATAGCGCCGATGCGGCCATTCTTACCGGATCCACAAATTTTACTCCCACTGGTGTTGCGTCCAATCTTAACCATATACTGATAGCGAAAAGCAAGAGGGTGGCCCGAGAATATTCAAACGAGTTCAGGGAGATACTTGATGGGACCTTTGGGTCAAACCAGAGCCGCCGTTTTAGTCCACCACGTGTGTACTGCGTTGCAGGAGTACCAGTTAAGATACTTTTTGCACCAGATCACTCTCCTGAGATGGAGATCATGAAACAAATGCTAAAAGCGAAAAAATCCGTGGACTTTGCAATGTTCACCTTCAGTCGCTCTTCAGGGATTGATGATACCCTTATCGCTCTGGCCCGGTCCGGGATCAAAGTACGCGGCATCCTGGATGGTGGCCAGGGTAAACAGCAGTGGGCTCCGACAAAAGACATCAAGGACGCGGGAGCTGAAATGCATTTATGCCCGCATAAAGCAGGATTAAATAAACTGCACCACAAGCTGGCAGTCATTGACGGTGAGGTGCTTGTTGTCGGATCATTTAACTTCACAGGACCAGCTAATCGGCTAAACGATGAAAATATCCTTGTTATCGGTGAACTGGATGATGACAAAGCCAGATCAAAGCAAATGCAGCTCGGTTCCTACGCGCTTGACGAAATCGATAGGATGATAAATGAACATGGGGAGCCAGTTTGAATCAAATCAGTGGCTTGTGCATTAAAGAGGTGTGGATAAAATTATGTCAAGAACCAACCGTCTAACCGAAGTATTTGAATCATCAGAAGAAATACCATTTGATGACTCCTCCTAATTCATTCTATTCAGTGATATGGGGGGCCATAATAGAAAGTGGAAAAAACCCAACAATGTGGAATAGCATCTTTACCAGCATTAAGATGAACGTGAAGTGTGTAATAAACCACTTTTCGAAGACATCAAATTACATGAAGGGTTAATTCTTAAACATCGAGTCACTGGCAATAAAATATTAATACCAGCACAATAGATACAAATTACAAAACAAAAAGGGGGAATGTCTCCTTGACAGAAATGGGTGAAATATATATTTGCGAAATATGCGGTACAGAGATTTAAATATTGTTCTCCGGGAATGACCCGATAATATGCTGCGGTCTTGAGATGATCGCAAAAGAAGAATATTACAAAGAACGGATGAGCCGTTAAGAAAATGCTCACATCGTTTGCATTTTCGAGGCCTACATGAAAGTATACACTTTCCGATACATCAAAAAAGGCCTATTCCAAATCAGCGATACTATCAAGAACAGTATCAGGCCGTAACCCTGAAGATTCAATATCCTCTATCCCTGATGCCCCTGTAAGCACCAGCACAGTCCGCATCCCGCCCATTATCCCTGCCAGAATGTCGGTCTCCAGCCTGTCTCCCACCATAACGCACTCTTCACTTCTCATCCCGTACTCCTTAAGCAGCACATCCATGATCGGCTTATTAGGCTTACCGATCACATCAGGCACCACACCCGAAGCAGCCTGTATAGCAGCTACCATACTCCCGGCCCCTGGCAGGAAACCATGTTCAGTAGGCAGCATAGCATCAGTATTGGTAGCAATGAACCCTGCTCCGTTCATGAGCAGGTCCAGGGCCAGGGTAAGCTTCCCATACGTGAATTCCCTATCCAGGCCAGCCACCACATAATCTGCATCCTGTTCCCTAATTACATGACCTGCTCGTTTCAGTTCTTCAACCAACCCCTGCTCCCCCACAGGATATATGGTACTGCTGCCATACTTCTCTTTAATATAGACTGATGCGGCATAGGCAGAGGATATCACATCCCCTGCATCACATGGGATACCCATATCCACAAGCCGTCTGGCAATAGCCTCCCTGGTGCGGGTGGCATTATTGGTAAGGAATACCACCCGGCTGCCTGAACTCCTCAATCTGTTAATGGATTCACAGGCACCCGGTATGACCGTTCTCCCGTGGTAGACCACACCGTCAAGGTCTAGAATGTATGCAGCCGGTCTGTTCATATTCCCTACTTTATCATGAGGATACGGTTCATAGCTGTCACAAGAGCCTCAACCGATGCCATCACAATATCTTCATTGGCAGCCCTGGCAGTCATAATCCGGCCCTTGTCATCTTCCACACCAATGATAACTTCGGCAAGTGCATCCGAACCACCTGAAATGGCCTCAATCTTGAAATCCCTCAATTTCATTGTCCTCTGGCCATTAATGATACTCTGGACAGCGTTCAGTGCCGCATCCACCGGGCCAACACCAATACTGGCTCCTACCTTTTCTTCACCCCACACCATGGCCTTTACAGAAGCCGTTGGAGTGATGATATTCCCTGTCATTACAGAAACTTCGATCAGGTCAATGGGACGTTCGGATTTCTTCACTTTACCCATAATAGCTTCGGCAATGGCGAACAGGTCTGCATCTGTGATGGATTTGCCCTTGTTACTAATGTCCTTCATCCTGGACATGATCTCGTTCAACTGGTCATTGTCAGGTTCAAGACCTGCATCCTTCAGTGTCTTTACGACCGCATGCCTGCCTGCATGCTTGCCCATCACGATCCGCCGCTTATGACCAACCATTTCAGGTGTCATAATGCCGGGCTCGAATGTATCTGTCCTGGTAAGCACGCCATGAGTATGTATCCCGCTCTCGTGTGCGAATGCATTATCACCAACAATAGGCATTGTCGGAGGTATCCTTACGCCAGTATACCGCTCCACCATACGTGCAGTTTCTACAATGTACTCGGTTTTGATATTGGTCTTCGCCCTGTAGATACTGTGCAGGCTCATTACGGTCTCGGCAAGGTCGGCATTGCCGGCCCGCTCACCCAGGCCGTTTATGGTGACCTGTACCTGCCTGCCACCTCCCTCTACTGCTGCCAAGCTGTTAGCCACTGCAAGCCCGAAGTCGTTATGGCAGTGAACATCAATGGGGATGGTGATATCATTTTTGATATCTGCTATCAAAGCCTTCATGGCAGATGGAACGAAAACGCCAACTGTATCTGGAATATTAATAACATCGCATCCTGCTTCCTGGACCGCCTTACTGATCTGTAACAGGTAATCAAAATCCGTCCTGGTGGCGTCCATTGGGCTGAACATGCATTTTGCGCCGTGGTCCTTGATATGCTCCACAGCCCTGATGGCCATGTCCAGTACTTCTTCCCTGCTCTTATTGATAGTATGGATGCGCTGCACATCAGACGTGGGAATGAAGGTATGCACCATATCCACTTCACATTCCAGGCATGCGTCCAGATCGGAGAATACTGACCTTGAGAGTCCGCATACATCCAGTTCAAGACCCATTTTAGCGATTTCGCTTACATTCTGCTTCTCCCCTTCCGATGACATGGGAAACCCGGCTTCAAGTATATCAATGCCAAGCTTGTCAAGTTGGGAAGCAATTTCCTTTTTCTGTTCAAATGTTAGAGATACGCCAGGGGTTTGTTCACCATCACGCAGTGTGGTGTCGAAAATAGTTACGCGCTTGTCACGTATCGATTCAGTAATATAGAACCCGATCCCTCAATTTAAGTTCTTCCATATAAAAAACCTCACTTATAGAATCGTTTCATATTATAAAAGGGTTTTTGAAGCGTCTTGATTCCCTACCTGTTCTACTATCATTCTATTCTCCAAAGATTACTTTCGCTGTGCTCTTGGATGTGGTTTATCACTGCTGTAGTACATCCATATACCTGAGGTGATACACAATGGAAGATGAGTTTTGGACCGGTATTGTAAAACGTGCTGCCAAACACCAGCATATCAACCGCCGCAGCCAGTTCAGCCGGCATTTCAGCAGGATGCAGACATTACCAGATGACAAATAAGTGCAGGTCAGTTCGCAGTTATCGGTATGTATATCAATATTATCTACATAAGTTAAAGTATGGAAGATGTACCAGAAGACACTGGAGTTAACAGCCACAACAGGGCTGATAATGAAATAAATAATAACAGTGAAAAACTTCTGGTGCTTCCTCTTGGTGATGAATCAAAAAAGATAACCCAGGTCATCACCAATGACACGGCCAGGCACATAATGGAACTGCTTGCCGAGCACTCCATGAGTGCATCCGATATCGCCAAACATCTGGATGTTCCCCTGACCACGATAAAATATAATCTTGAAAACCTTGTGGATGTGGGACTGGCAAAGATCGAGCGAATAAAGTACAGCGAGAAAGGAAGGCAGGTCAAGGTCTATGCACCTGTACGTAAACTTATAGTTGTGGTACCTGAAAAGCTTGGTAGTGCTTCTATTACCGAAATACTGAAAAAATACCTTGGTGTCATTCTGACTGCTGTCTTTGCATCAGGTTTTATTGAACTGCTAACAAGTAAATTTACTTTATCTAAAAGCATGATGCCAGAAGGCAATGCCCAAAGAATTATTGAAGAAGGGTCTTCAATGGATTCTTCAATGGATTTTGTAGACAACGTTTCAGGAGGTGCAAAGGATCCGATCATGGGTGTAGTGAATGATTCAGCACAGAAGTCTTTTTCAAATGCAACTGCACCGGATGTTTCGAACATCCCTGAAGCGGCTGAAATGGTCACTGATATGCCATCACACATACCTACCCTATATGTTGAACCAGCCACCCTGGAAAAAGGTAGATCAACCCTTGATCTGGATTTCACATCCCACCTGGGTTTGTGGTTCCTTATGGGGTGCCTGTTCATGATCGCATTGGTAATGATCGTAGATTATTACAGGCAAAAAAAGGAAGTCAATAGGAAATGATCACTTTGATCGTACCATTGGGTTACTTTTATTATTTAGCCGCACATATTTCCATACGATCGAACTTATGAGGATAGCATTAAAGATTGCATATATAGGGACTGAGTATCATGGATTCCAGATTCAGCCTAATGTGCCAACAATTGAAAAAGAACTCTTCAGAACTCTTGAAGAACTTAAAATCATTACTGACCCTAAAAGTGCCAGATATATCGGTTCCGGTCGGACCGATGCCGGAGTCAATGCCCTTGGACAGGTGATCGCTTTTAATACGGATAACCCGAAACTGGCAATACCAAGGGTGATTAACAGCAAACTGCCGCCGTCTATCTGGGTGTGGTCAAGGGCTGAAGTACCTGATGATTTTGACCCAAGGCGACATGCTGTAAGTCGGGAATATAAATATTTCGTTTGTGGTGAATGTTTAAATATCTCACTTTTGCGCAAAGCATCAAAGCTCTTAAGAGGTACCCACGATTTTGCTAATTTTGCTACACCGGATATGGATAAGTCCACTGTGCGAACAGTTGAACGAATCGATATAAGGGTGGAAGGTAGATTAATCAATCTTGATATCAAGGCTGATAGTTTTGTATGGCATATGGTGCGCAAGATCGTTACAGCTCTTCGTATGGTGGGGAACCAGACTCGTGAAGTTGAATGGCTTAAACGCATGCTCCATCCGGATGAGTTTGAAGAGGGACTGGAACCTGCACCGGCTTGTGGCTTATTATTAAAAAATGTGAACTATGACCTAGACATTCCCTGGGAAGATGATTCCTATGCAAAAAAGGGTTCTGCAGAGAGGCTTCATGAACAGTTCATGCATTATGGCGCAATGGCAGAGGTATTTAAAGAACTTAAAGACAATATGCAGCCACCTGAAACATGTGATTGATTTATGACCCTGATTGCTTTTGAACTCTCAGGCGAGCATCCCGATATACCAGTGGCTGAAGTTATCGGAGCCCTGGAATCCGAAGATATTGAATTTTATGTTAAATATCGATTTGACCAGATGCTTATTGTTGATATCCCAAATGTAAATACGAGTGCAAATTTAAATGCAAACGCAAAAATGGATCAAGTGGGCAAACTTAGCAAACGACTGGCCCTGACCTGGCATATTATCAATGTGGTGGGCATCTCTGATTCAACCTTACCTGATATTATGAACATGGTTGAGAATGTGGATTTTGATGAGCCTGCGTCCCTTACTTACAAAATCAGGGCTAAGAAGATAAAGCGTAAAAGTCACATCTCTTCTGAGGATATTGAACGAAAGATCGGCGGGGTGCTCTACAATAAAGGATATCATGCAGACCTCATAAATCCCGACATCCTGTATCGGGCAGTACTGACTGATGGAAAATGCATATTCGGTCGTGTGCTGGCATCTGTTGACCGTGGTTCATTTGAAGACCGTAAGCCACAGAACAAACCGTTCTTCTACCCTGGCGTCCTCATGCCCAGGCTGGCACGCTCACTGGTAAATATCGCTCGATGTGGACCGGGCAGTATGATACTTGACCCGTACTGCGGCACTGGTGGAATACTTGTGGAGGCAGGGCTTATGGGTTCGGTTACGCTGGGTTGTGATGTACAGAGGAAGATACTGCTGGGTGCCAGGATGAATCTTGATTTCTATGTGCCTGATCATTCTCTCATGTTCCAGGATGCAGGTAATATGGCACTGAAGGATAGCTGTATCGACTGTGTGGTGACCGACCCGCCTTATGGCAGGTCCGCACTTATTCAGGCCAGGTCCCTGGACATTCTTATGAAACGTTCTCTTTGTGAGATATTCAGGGTCTTGCGTCCCGGCGGTCGGGCAGTGGTGGTCTCTGAACGTCCTATTGAGGAGTGGGCGGTATCTGCCAGCTTTTCAGTTGTTGATGTGTACATACAGAGAGTGCACCGCAGTCTTACAAGGAGGATTACTGTGCTTGATAAAAGTCAAACGTTGGCCTAGAGTAAAGAAGAGGCCTTACGGCCTCCCCCTCTTCATCAAACAGCTCGTACAGATTTCTCGTAAGCGGCTTTCGTTTGGACAATCCCATTGCAGGAGATGGACTATTTAAGTAATGAACTAAGTGAAACAAGACCCATTCTCTCAATTTGGGTTTCTGGAGCGTGTACAGAATGACCTTCCAGGTGCGTTTCTTCACCCGAAAACTTCGTAATCGTGCTCTGACATATCCGTCCAGTTCCTCAAACCGCTTCTTCAGAACCCCTTCGCTACCAGCATTCCATAGGAATGAAGGCA